>JAAZCF010000350.1 GCA_012513425.1 Bacteroidales bacterium | reverse complement strand
TAGGTGCAGTCCATTTATTATTTAATGTATAGTTGTAACGCAGAGCAAGTTTGTGTTTGTCGTTGATGTTCCAGTCAATGCGAGCAAGAAGCTTCATGTTGTTCTCGTCTGCAGGAAATGAAGTGTAAGAACCTGTGTCATAACCATATTTTGACTTTACAAAGTCTGAAACTTGCTGTAGATCACTGAGTGTAGTACGAGAAATGTAGTTTGCACTATTGGCAACACCATTTCTTGAACCTTTCCAACGATTGGCAATTGTTGGAGATTTCGCATATTCACCATTTACAAAAAAGAATAATTTATTCTTTACGATAGGACCACCCAAAGTGAAACCATAAGTAGTGCTACGGTCTGTTGCGCGAGCTCCACTGATTTCTTGACCATATACTGCATCACCACGCATATTTTCATTGCGGTGATAAACATAGGCAGAACCCTTGAAAGTGTTTGTACCTGATTTGGTGATAGCATTTACACCACCACCGATGAAGTTTGTCTGGCGAACATCGAAAGGAGAGATAACAACCTGAATTTCTTCGATAGCGTCAATAGAAATAGGGTTGCCACCACCAGGGAGGTTACTGCTCAAACCGAAGTTGTTGTTGAAGTCTGCACCGTCAACAGTGAAGTTGGCTGTACGGCCATCAGCGCCGGCAAATGTCATACCATTTCCACCATAAGGTGAAAGTCTAGTAATATCAGAAATTGAACGGCTTACGGTTGGAAGATTAATAATCTGCTCATTATTGATGTTTGTGGCTGCACCGGTTTTTTCAGCAGCAAACCTTGAAGCAGCTTCTGAAACTACGATTGCAGATGCAAGCATTTGGGCATCATCATTAAGAGACTTGCTAATGTTATAAGATTCTGCAAGAGAAAGAGTAACATCAGTAATTGTCACTGTTTGATAGCCAAGGCAAGAAATTTCTACCTTGTAAGGTCCGCCTGGACGCATACCTTGAATGGTATAACGGCCAGCAGTGTTAGCAGCGGCACCATAAACTGTACCTGAAGGAACGTGAGTAGCAACAACAGCTGCGCCAACAATAGGCTCACCATTTTTGTCAACTATCGAACCACCAAGAGATGAAGTTGTTACCTGTGCAAAAGCGTTAGCTGAGATGAACACAGCAGCGATTGCAACAAGGAAGCATTTAATAGCTTGTTTCATAAAAAATGATTTTGTTAGTTAAAATTTCCACCGCAAAAATAGGCATATTTTATAAGATAATCATATTATATGGCAAATTGTCAAAAAATATTTAATTTTATGACATGAAATTGTTCCCAACTGATAGTTTTTCAACACAAACCGGAAAGGTTTTGGAAATTGATTTTCTCGTCCATGCAAGTTTGATTTTCAAATTTGGCAATAGAGTCATCTATGTTGATCCAACGTGCAGACTCTGCGATTTCAGCGATTTTGAGAAGGCTGATTTTATATTTTTCACTCACCATCATAGTGATCATTTCGATTTGGCGGCCATTGAACAACTGAGCAAGGAAGATACCACTATTGTTTGCACTAAAACTGTGGTTTATGCCATTCCAAACCGCGCAGATTTGGATATTGAGATAATGAACAATTGGGATTCGATATCTTTCCGAAAGGGTATGACTGTTGATGCAGTTCCTGCATATAATTACGTGATGAGGGAACAATATCACCCTCAAGGCAGAGACAATGGCTATATCTTCACATTTGACGGTTTGAAAGTATATGTTGCCGGCGACACAGAAGATGTTCCTGCCATTCATAAATTGGCAGAAAAGGCCATAGATATTGCTTTTCTGCCGGTAGACCAACCTTTTACTATGACCGTAAAGCAAGTCTGCAATGCTGCCAATATCATAAAGCCTAAAATATTCTACCCTTATCATATAGGGCAGACAAATGAATTCACAGATCTAGAGCAGTTAAGTGCCGCTTTTGCAGAAAAAAATATAGAACTAAGATTGAGATTCCAGCCTTAGTTTATTTGGCCGATGGTTTTGCTTCTTGCTCAGAAATAGGCTCTCTTGCTTCTTGATATATGTAAAGCATCTTATTAAGAGTTTCTGATTTCACACCTACTTTAATCACGCGAGCTTGGTCACTTTCATTTCTTTGAATAGTGACGGTGACTTTTTGAATTTGAAGGGTGTCCCCTCCATACAATGGGTCAAAGTTGAGCCATTGGGGGGCTTTGTTTTCTTCATTGTCAAAAGAAAAGTCCCAAATGACATTAGAATTAATCAGAATAGTTGCCGATTGAGAGTCAGCACTGAAAAAAAGGCTGTCAGGGGTGATACTTATCTCGGGTAGCACATATTTATTACATGAGCTAATAGAAATAGCCGCAGTCAAGGCTGCAATGGAGAGAATGGCGACAATATTGCCTTTTTTCATAGCTGAGTAAATTTTTGCAAAGATATGATAATATAGTAAATTTGCCCTAATTAATATATATGAGAAATGAAACGAATTATAGTCATTATAGCTTTTGTCATCGCTATCTTTAGCTTCTCATCTTGCAATAAAGATGATTTCAAAGCAACTACTAGCATCGGTCCTTCCATTGTTGAAGTAGGCCCCCAAGGTGGCAATTTGACAACTACTTTCACATCTAACGCTGCTTGGACTGCCACTTGCGAAAATGAGGCGGTAACTATCCACCCAGATTCAGGCATTGCAGGAACCTTCGATGTGTTGGTTTCTATTCCTACCTCTACAACTGATGTTGAAACTACTTACTGCGTGACTTTTAAAGCAACTCAGGAAAGTTCAACTTCCACCCGCTATTTCACCATCACACAGCACCCTCTACAATAATCTCTTGCAGAGGTCTACGCTGTCGAGTAGTTCCCAACCAAAGAATTGGACTTCCTTTTTGGAAGAAATCCCATTGTGAATAAACTCAACTTCAGATTTGTATGGGTCGCGGCCAAAATGGCCATAAGCAGCAGTAGGTAAGAAAATAGGGTTACGTAATCCAAAACGGGAGATAATCGCTGCAGGGCGCAAATCAAACATCTTAGTAATTTGATCTGATAATTCGCTGTCACTATAATGAGAGTGACTCTTGCCGAAAGTATTAACAAAAATACTGATAGGTGCGGCTACTCCAATAGCATAAGAAATCTGAACCATGATCTCATCAGCCACACCGGCTGCCACCATATTTTTGGCTATATATCTTGCTGCATAAGTGGCACTGCGGTCAACTTTGCTTGGGTCTTTACCGCTGAAAGCTCCGCCACCATGAGCCGATCTGCCGCCATAGGTATCTACAACAATCTTTCTGCCGGTAAGACCGGTGTCGCCGTGAGGGCCACCAATCACAAATTTTCCGGTAGGATTCACATGCAAAATCATCTTATCATCAAACAGGGCTGCCACTTCGCTGCCCATAATTTCTTTGATGCGAGGAATCAAAATCGAGCGGACATCATCTTTGATGCGCTGTTGCATTTCCTTCTCGTCATTTGAAAATTCGTCATGCTGAGTTGATAACACAAAAGTGTGTATTCTCACTGCTTTGCCATTTTCATCATATTCTATGGTAAATTGACTTTTGGCATCAGGACGCAAATAAGGCATAGAACTTGGGCTTTCGCGACGGATTTTTGCCAATTCCTTGAGAGCCACATGAGAAAGAGTGATAGACAGTGGCATATAATTGGCTGTCTCATTGCATGCATAGCCAAACATTATACCTTGGTCACCAGCTCCTTGATCCATGGCTTCCTCTTTGTTTACCCCTATAGCGATATCTTTGCTTTGCTCATGCAAAGCTGAGATAACTGAGCAACTATCTGCATCAAACTTATATTCACTTTTGGTATAACCAATCTTGCGAATGACATCTCGTGCAACTTGTTGCAAGTCTACAAAAGCATCTTCAGACATTACTTCTCCGCCAATAAATACCAAGCCTGTGGTAACAAAAGTTTCACAAGCCACGTGACTTGCGGGGTCGCGACGTAAAAAGTCATCAAGAATAGCATCAGATATTTGATCGGCGACTTTATCTGGGTGTCCCTCGGACACTGACTCAGATGTAAAAAGATAATTCTTTTTCATTTTTTAGCATTTTTTTAGTTGGAGGTTGCAAGCTTACAAATTTGTCCTCCTCGTATGTTCTTATTTATAGGTCGGCAAAGGTATATCTTTTACTTTAAAAAGCAAAAATTACTGCAAATATACTATTGTAATACCTGATCCACCTTGATTTAATGGAGCATCTTCAAAATTTTCAACGCCTCCGATAGTTTTGAGATATTTGCGAATTTCCTCACGCAGCACTCCATTGCCTTTGCCATGGAGGATGGTGACTTGCCCTACTCCGACCATCATTGCGTCGTCAATGAAATGAAGTACTTTCTCAACAGCATCATTCACTCTCTCTCCCCTGATGTCTAATGAAGGACTGAAATTGAGCCTTCGCTCACTGATCGAGTCTGAAGAATATGAACTGCCTGAATAGGAGAAAATGTTACCAGCAGAGTTCTTCTTGATTGTATCTTTAAATTGACTGGCTGAAATGCGACTGACTTTGCTCAGAGTCATAATAGAAGTGATCGAACCAATAGCCACAGACACTTTTTTGCCGGAAATCTGAGTAATTTCACCGATGAGGTCGCTGCCAGATACCATCACTTTGTCGCCAACTTGCAAAGGACGCTCTTTTTCTTCGTTTTCTTTCTTGGATTCGGGTTCAACCTTCAAACCTTGCTTTCTTGCTCTCTCCTCCTTGCGCTTGCGCTCTCTTTCTTTGCGTGAAGCAATCTGCTCCATCTTCTGCTCAATTTTTCTATCACTTTCGCTACTATTGTCAGCTTCTAGACTAGTAGAATATTCTATAAGCTTAGCTCTAGTGATTTTGGTCTTTTCTTTTTCGGCCTGACTCTCTCTGATCTCTCGAATTGTCTGCTCTATCTGCTTGTTGGCCTCTTTTAATATATCTTTAGCCTCAGAGCGAGCTTCGTCCAAGATTGTCTTCTTTAAAGCCTTTATCTCTTCCAATTCTTTTTGATAGCGGTATGTGAGGCCTTCAAGAGTCTTATCAGCACTTCTGACTTTTGTTAATTTTTCATCCAAAGCCTTGCGGTTGCGAGCTATCTTGCGAAGTTGCCTTTCCATGTCCACAAAGTCATTACCCGCTTTTTCTCTGGCACTCCTGACTATATCCTCAGGCAAGCCCACTTTTGCTGCAAGTTCAAATGCAAAAGAATTACCAGGTAGGCCCTGTTCAAGCACAAACAAAGGTTGAATATTATCTACATCAAACTGCATAGCTCCGTTTGTGCAGCCTGTGCTCTTATCAGCATATAGCTTCAGATTGGTATAGTGGGTGGTGATAACACAATAAGCTCCGCTTTTCTCTATCTGCTCCAGCACTGCCTCTGCAATAGCTCCTCCGGCAACAGGCTCTGTGCCACTGCCAAACTCATCTATCAGCACAAGGCTCTTTTTGCCACCCTGTATTACTATTTCTTTCAAACTTTGCAAATGAGAGCTATAAGTACTAAGGTCATTTTCCAGAGACTGGTCATCGCCTATGTTAATAAATATTTTGTCAAATATTAACATCTGAGAGATTTCAGAAGTAGGAATTAGCATACCCCATTGAAACATATATTGCAGCAAACCCACTGTTTTTAGGCAAACAGATTTACCGCCGGCATTAGGGCCTGAAATGACCAGAATTCTTTTGGTAATATCCAAATGAAGAGTTAAAGGCACTATTTTCTTCTTATCTTTAGCCAAAGCCTTTTCCAATATGGGGTGACGGGCCTTTCTCAGAGACATCTCTCCGTCTTGAGAAATTATTGGCATACCTGCAATCATGTCCAAAGCCACTAAAGCCTTTGCTCTGATAAAATCTATTTCACCAAGAAAGTCTGACGCAATCAACAATTCAGGCAAATATGGTCTCAAAAAGTCAGAAAATTCAGCCAAAATTCTGGCAATTTCTTGCTGCTCCTCTTGGTGCAATTCATATAATCTGTTGTTAAGCTCAACGATGTCCAAAGGCTCCACAAACACTGTCTTTCCGCTGGCACTTTGGTCATACACTATGCCCGGAATTCTATATTTATTTGCAGCAGCCACAGGAATAAGCATCTTCCCGTCTCTAACAGACACTGCTGCATCCTCATCTACATAGCCATCACTTTGAGCATTCTTCAAAATAGAAGCTATTACCTTCGAAACTGATTTTTCTTTCTCTTTGATTGAACGCCTTATTGAAGCCAAGGCTTCTGATGCATTGTCTTTCACATTTCCATAGCGATCCAAAATGCCATCAATACGACGGTTGATCTCGGGATAGTATTCCACTTGAGCAGACATCTCTTTGAGCTTCGGATAAACTCCATCTTTTATAGAATTAAAGAAACCCACAACCATGCGAAGAGTATTAAGGGTTGTGCGAAGAAGGACCAACGACGGCAACGAAATAAAACTATTGTCTGTGGTTAATGGAATCAAAAAGTCTCTGGAGTCAGTAAAGCCCTCGCTGGGAAAGCTATCTTCAAACATACAAATGAGCCTCATCTCATCAGTAAGAAGAAGGCGATGAAGAATGACTTCTTTTTCAGAAGAAAACTCCTCTTCCTGGGCTCTTTCTGCTGCGTAACGAGACAGACATTTAGATTTTACACTAGCCCTGACCTTGTCAAATCCTATCTTTTGCTCTAATATCATTTGTTAAAAGAGTTCAAAAGAATTATTCGAAGCTCTGTGTTGTTTTTCACGGGAGTGATTCTGCCATCTGCGATATAACTCACTTCACCTGTCTCTTCAGACACAACTATTACTTCAGCATCTGTGGATTCAGATATGCCAACTGCAGCTCTATGTCGCATGCCATATCTTGGATTAATATCTTTTCTGTCTGTGATTGGTAATATGCAGCGTGCAGCAATTATTTTATTTTGAGTCAAAATGACTGCACCATCATGCAAAGGAGAATTCTTAAAAAAAAGGGTTTCAATGAGTCTGCGATGAATATCAGCATTGATGACATCTCCTGTTTGAACAATATTGTCAAGAGAAGAAGAATGCTTGATAACAATCAAAGCCCCTGTTTTGCTCTCTGACATTCTCTTGCAAGCAGCCGTAATTTCTTCAATAACTTCTGCGCTAATGGCAGTTTGTTTTTTCAAACCAAATAGTTTGTAGCTATTTCCGAAGTGCATCAGGAACTTTCGTATTTCTTGCTGAAAAATGATTATCAAGGCAATCACTCCCACTCCCAATACTTGCCCCATAATGCTTGATAACAGTTTCATATCCAGCACTCTGACTACAATCCAAACTACATAAAGCAGTAAGATTCCGACAAAAATACTCATAGCGGAAGTGCCTCTAATAAGCCTGAAAAGCTCAAATATCAGAACTGCCACCAATACGATGTCAATAACATCAATAAAAGTGAAATTTAAGAAATCAAACATAATCTGCGAAGTTAATTATTATCTTTGACAAAAAGAAAGTGGTGGGTAGTAGGGTTGGACATATTTTGATTCAAAGCGTCGCCTCTCTGAGCGACCTTTTTTTCCCACGGATATGTGTGGTTTGTGGCAGCCACTTGGAGGCAGGAAAACGATATTTATGTCCTGAATGCGAAGATGATATTCCTTTGACTTATTTTTGGAGTTGGGAAGCCAATCCTGCAGAAGCCCGACTCCAGGCTTTGTTCCCCGCCCAAAGAGCATGCAGTTTGTTTATCTATAGAAACGATAGTGGTTACAGCCATCTAATTCATAATTTCAAATACAAGGCCGATATTAATCTTGGAAAGAAACTGGCTTCATTGCTGGCAGAATATATGATTAGTGGCGGTCGCTTTGAGGATATTGAAGCAGTAGTTTCCGTGCCTCTGCATCCCATAAAAAAATGGCAACGCGGATTTAATCAGAGCGATATAATCGGGCGGCAGTTGGCCTCAGTCTTTCAGCAGTATTATGGACACACCATCATATTTGAGCCAAATCTTGTGAGACGCAAACGCTACACTAGATCTCAAACCAAGGCCGCAGACCGCACTGCAAATATGGCCGGAGCTTTTCAACTTGACAAAAATGCCATCAGACGGTTCAATATCTTAGGCATCAAAAAGATTCTACTGGTGGACGATGTGCTGACGACAGGCAGCACCATTGCCTCTATTGCTTCGGTGATTGGAGATAGTATTGATATAAGCGTTGCTACTCTAGGTTTCGTTGAATAAAAGAAAGGATGACCTTTAAGATCATCCTTTCTTTTGTGTATTTAATAAGCTGTTACTCGCTTAGAGAGAAACGACGGAAAGCTAGAACTTTAGCCTCTGCGTCTACACTCTTGATATAGTCTTTAACAGAAATCTTACCTTCCATTACAAATTCTTGATCTTCGAGAGTCTGCTCTTTGAAGAATTTATTCAAACGGCCTTGAGCGATATTTTGAATCATTACTTCATTGAGGTTTGCTGATTTTTCAGCTGAGACAGTCTTAATGATTTCGCGAGCTTGATTTGCTTGCTCTGGAGTAAGCCAACCTTTTGCTGTATTGGACTCAATATGATCTTCGCTATCGCAATGTGCTGGGTTAATACCGACTTTTTTAAGAGCTGACTCAACTGCTTTGAGGATCATTTCTTCTTTAGTTTTCTCAACTGCAACCTCTAACTCTTTTTTCTTAACTTCAGCTGGAACACTGGCTGCATCAACTGCAACTGGTTTCATAGAGGTAACCTGCATAGCAATATGTTTTGCAAGATCAGCTGTAACTTCTTTATTGAAAGCTACAAGAGCACCATCTTTTCGAGTGAAGTGAATGTAAGAGCCAATGAATGGAGCCTCAATAGCAGAATAGTAAGCGATAACATGTTTCTCACCGCATTTACCTATTTGCTCAGTAATAGCCTCTTCAACTGTTTGTCCATTGCTCATTTTTGCTTTCATAAGTGCATCTTTATCAGCTGCGAAAGAAGAAATGGCTGCATCGGCAATATCTTCTGAAAGAGCTTTGAACTCTGAGTTATTGGCAACAAAGTCAGTTTCGCAACCAAGGCTTACAAGGATAGCTTTGTTACCATTAATTCTAGCAACTACAGCACCTTCTGAAGTCTCGCGGTCTGCGCGTTTTGCTGCAACGAGTTTACCTTTTTCGCGGATGATGTCTTGTGCGCGATTGAAGTCGCCTTCAGCTTCTACAAGGGCTTTTTTGCAATCCATCATACCGGCACCTGTCATTTGGCGCAATTTAGCGACATCTGCTGCTTTAATTTCCATAGTCAAATGTGTTTTAAATTGTTATTCTTGTTCAGGAGCTTTTTCTTCGGCCTCAGCCTTAAAGGCAGGTTTGCGAGTACGAGTTCTCTTACCAGAAGCAGCAGCTGAATCTTTTGCTGCAGTAGCTGCTTCGTCTTTTTCTTTATCCTTCTCAAGCTTGCGCTCTGAGAGACCTTCTTCAACAGCTTTGCATACTGTTTCCATTACAAAAGCAATAGACTTTGCTGCATCATCATTTGCCGGAATCACATAATCAATGTTAGTAGGATCGCAACAAGTATCAACCATTGCGATTACGGGGATGTTGAGGCGGTTGGCTTCTCTTACGGCATTAATCTCTTTTTGTACATCGACAACGAAGAGGGCTGAAGGAAGACGGTTAAGGTCGGCGATAGAACCGAGGTTCTTCTCGAGTTTAGCTCTTTGACGTGTAACCTGAAGACGCTCGCGTTTTGCCAATGTTTCAAAAGTACCGTCGCTAATCATTTTATCGATAGTATTCATTTTCTTCACGGCTTTGCGGATTGTAGGGAAGTTGGTAAGCATACCACCAGCCCAACGCTCAGTTACATAAGGCATATTTACAGATTGTGCGTTATTGGCAACAATCTCTTTAGCTTGTTTTTTAGTAGCAACAAAAAGGATTTTGCGACCTGCGCGAGCAAGTTGCTTCATCATAGCTGCTGCTTCATCTATTTTGACAACAGTCTTATGCAGGTCGATGATGTGAATCCCGTTTTTTTCCATATAAATATATGGAGCCATTTTAGGATTCCATTTTCTCTTCTGGTGACCGAAGTGAACACCTGCATCGAGTAAGTCTTGGAAATTTGTTCTAGACATTGTGTTTAGTTTTTGTTTGTTTTTCTTTGACCCCTTACGGGATACTCTTTGTTTCAATTTTGCAAGTAGCGAATATGTTCGATCTTGCAAATTTTCCGCAGATAGTCAAATAATAGGTAACTAATAAAGGTCCGATTATTTTCTTGTATCTATCTGTGCAATAAGTAAATCGGTGTAAAATATTAACGTTTGCTGAATTGGAAGCGTCTACGTGCACCAGGTTGACCAGGTTTCTTTCTTTCAACTTCGCGGCTATCACGAGTTAGGAAGCCGTTAGATTTAAGAATTGGGCGATAAGCCTCTTTGTCAATCTCGCAAAGTGCGCGAGAAATTGCCAAACGAAGAGCTTCTGCCTGTCCTTTGATTCCACCGCCATCAAGAGTTACTTTGATGTCGAAAGAAGCGAGGGTACCAGTGATGTCAAGAGGTTGCATAACAATGTAACGAAGAGTGTCTTCTTTGAAATATTCATCCAAAGGACGATCGTTGATTGTAATGTTACCTTTTCCAGTGTTTACATAAACGCGAGCAACAGCCGATTTACGTCTTCCAAGGGCGTTAATTACTTCCATGCTCTGTTAAATTTCGTTTAATGTGATTGATTTAGGATTTTGCGCTTCGTGAGGATGCTCGTTACCTACATAGAGATATAGGTTACGGAACAATTCATCACCAAGGCGATTTTTTGGTAGCATACCTTTAACAGCATGCTCAAGAACGGCTAACGGCTTGCGTTCGAGAAGATCTTTAGGTGTGGCGAAACGCTGACCACCTGGATAACCGGTGTGGTGAACGTATACCTTGTCTGTAAGCTTCTTACCTGTAAGACGAATTTTGTCTGCGTTGATAATTATGACATTGTCACCACAATCAGCGTTAGGTGTGAAGTTAGGTTTGTTTTTGCCGCGAAGCAAAATAGCAACCCTGCTTGCAAGACGACCAAGGATCAGATCCGTCGCGTCAATGACAACCCACTCTTTTGATGAGTTCTCTTTGTTAACCGACAGTGTTTTGTAACTTAGTGTATCCACAGTCTTGATTGTTAATTGATTAATACTAAAATTGTTGCGATTTCCCCACATTTTGGGGGGCTGCAAAGATAGGTATTTTTTTGTAAGTAGCAAACTATTAATGCATTCTATATTTTTTTTCTTTGCCTCTTTTGTATTAAATTGCGGTTTAATTAATTAACAACTCATGAAAAAAACTATTATCGTTTCTCTATCTGTGATAGCCCTTGGGGTTTTTATGGCTTTCACACCGGCAAATAATGCCACAAAAAAAGCCACAATCACACTTCATCCAGACCAAGTTGAAAATGTAATTCCTGATGAAATCTATGGTCAGTTTGCTGAGCATCTGGGAGCCGGCATCTATGGAGGAATATGGGTGGGCAAAGACTCTCCAATTCCAAATACAAATGGTTATCGTAATGATGTATTGGCTGCTCTCCGCGAGTTGAAAGTCCCAGTAATGCGATGGCCAGGCGGCTGCTTCGCAGATTACTATCACTGGAAAGACGGAATCGGCGCCAAACGTGAGAAAATTGTCAACTCTTCATGGGGAGGCACGGTTGAAAACAATAGCTTCGGCACTCATGAGTTCCTTGATTTATGCGAATTGCTTGGATGTGAACCATACATCAGCGGCAATGTAGGAAGCGGCTCTGTACAGGAATTGGCTGAGTGGGTTATGTATATGACTGCAGAAGAAGGTAACATGGCAGATCTTCGCAAAGCAAATGGTCGCGAGAAGCCTTGGAAAGTTAAATATTTGGGTATGGGTAATGAAGCCTGGGGCTGCGGCGGACAGATGACACCGCAGTATTATGCTGATAACTATCGCCGTTATGCGGAGTATTGCAGAAACTATGGTGACAACCAACTTTTCAAAATTGCCAGCGGTGCTTCCGATTATGACTATGATTGGACTGAAGTTATGATGAAAGGTATTGGCGGCAGCCGCATGCAAGCAGTTTCTCTCCACTACTATTCCGTAACTGATTGGAACACTTCAAAAGGCTCAGCCACTAATTTTGACGATGAGCAATATTATAAATATGTATCAAAAGCTCTCGGCATTGAGCCAGTTATCCAAAAGCATATTGCAATAATGGACGAAGCTGACCCTGAAGGCCAAGTAAAGCTTTTCGTTGACGAATGGGGGACATGGTGGGATGTTGAGCCAGGCACCAATCCAGGCCACCTATTTCAACAAAACACTATGCGCGATGCTATCATAGCTTCTACTTCATTGGACATTTTCCACAAATACACTGATCGTATCCTTATGACAAACATTGCCCAAATGGTAAATGTGCTTCAAGCAATGATTCTTACCAAGGACGACCAAATGGTCAAAACTCCTACTTTCTATGTATATAAGATGTATAATGCCCATCGTGGCAACAAATACGTGCCTGCAGAAGTCAAATCAGACATTATGAAAGGAGCAGATGATAAATTGGCAAATGTATATTCTATCAGCTCTACTTCATCTTTATCAGACAAAGGCAAACTTACTATTTCAGTAACAAATATTGACCTTGCAAATGATGTGGAAGTAACTGTATCTCTTGCTGATAAAGGCAAAAATTTCAGTGCTGAAATTCTTGGCTGTACCCAAGTTGCCGACCATAACACTTTTGAAGCTCCGAATACAGTAGAAACCAAATCTTTCAACGACTTTAAAGTAAGCGGAGAAAACCTGGTTTTCACAATACCCGCTCACTCCATCGTAACCTTTGTTGAAAAATAAAGAAACCCATAGATATACAACTAAACTTGTGGTTTTTTGATGTGAACCCCAAAAGTTGGACGGTTAAGCATTATATTAAGAAGCCTCTTCAATTCTTAAAAGAGGGTGACTAAAAAGAGATTTTTCGTTTCCCTCTTTATTTATTTTCTAAGCTGCGCACATTTTCATAAAGTTAAGTGATAGGATACCTTTTCGTCCAGATGTTGGATTATGTGGATTTTCATCATCATTAGAAGCCTTTGAACAGGCATATTTCCTCAGATTATGCGCTAACGCCACTAGACCAAATTCGACAGACACTTTTGGAAGCTATTTCAAACTAAAGCGTTTGAAGCCTCGATTGTTTTTTATCTGTACGAAGACTACTTCTGGCTCAATAGGCCTGTTACTTCTGTGTTGAAGGTCTAACTAAAATCGGCATTGTTTTCATCCTTAATGCAGTATAGGAATGATTCATTGGCTGTTTCATATCACCGAAATAAGATAGTGATTAAAATACTCTTAGATAATGAGCTTCAGCTGATGGCGAGTTCTATTGAACTACTTATATATTTGTACTGGCCCTAAAAAGTTGGACGGATTTAAAATTAAAATGTATTTGAAGCGGATGGGGCTCTGCCCCAGACCCCGAGGTTTTAACACCAAAGAATGAAAATCAAGCCACGCCCTAGAGCAGGGCCATTCTTCGGTTGGCGATTTTGGACCTCTCCTCACGCCAAGTAAAGATATAGAGATTATGCTACATTTTTATTTTCCTCCTTCATTTTTCTGAATTGGACTGGGCTGATGCCCAACTTTGATTTGATTCTGTCTTTGTTATAATACTTTATATATTCTCTTAGTTCTTGTTTGAATTGCATCACACTATCAAAAGTTTTTAAGTAGAGGAACTCCGATTTAAGTTGACTAAAGAAGCTTTCTGCGCATGCGTTATCAAGGCAATTTCCTTTCCTGGACATACTCTGTATTATACCCAAATTACTGATTTCTTTTACGTAACTTTCGTGTTGGTAATGAAATCCCTGATCTGAATGTAGGATGACTCCTTGACATGAAGGGTGCGCTGATATCGTAGATTTTAACATATCAAGAACCATTTGCAACACTGGTCTATCGTAGATAGTATATCCCAATACTTCTCCATTGTGGAGTTCGATGATAGGTGAGAGATATATTTTTACCCCAAGCAAGTGGAATTCTGTTACATCAGTGACCCACTTCTGGTTGAAGTCTGTAGTTGAGAAGTCCCTCTTTAATATGTTCGGAGCTATCGTTCCGACGGTACCAGTATAAGATCTATACTTCTTTATTCGCACCATCGATTTTAATCCAAGATCATCCATCAAACGTTTGACTGTCTTGCGATTGAGCTTTATCTGATGTTCGCTCAGAAGCTCTTGAGTTATTCTCCTATATCCATACCTACCCCCATGACGATTGTAGATAAACAGGATTGTTTCTTTTACATCTTCCCATTTATCTTGAATCTGAAGTGTTGATAGGTGGTAATAGAATGTGGATCGAGCCATCTTTATCAACTTTAGTAATAAATCAAGTTGATAACCTTCTTGCCTTAGTTCTTCGATAGCTCTTGCCCAATCTTTCGCAGACGGGCATCTCTTTCTTCGACTAAGGCTTTTACTTTTTTTAACAACGCATTCTCCGTCTTTACTAGCTCAAGTTCGATTTTCAATTTCCTGTTTTCCTCAAGCAGTTTTGGTGGTATGGGTCGTTCTTTTTTTGGGGCTGTCTTACCTTTTGGTCTTCCATATGCACTGTCTATCAATGCATCATAACCTTCTGCCTTTACTTTGTCAACCCACTTCTTGATTCCAGACCATGACAAACCATATTCCATTGATAATGAATTTATCGATGCTCCATTTTCAAGATGCGCTCGGACTACTTCTTGTTTGATTTTGCTACTTACTATGTGCTGATTCATGATTTGCATAAATTCTTCTTCTCCTCTGCGAAGATACAAAAGACGCCATTCGATAGCAAGACTACGATAGATGTTCAATCGTCGGCTAATCTCCATCGGACCACACCCAGCGTCAACCAATTCCATTAACTGTTGACGCTTTTCAATGTTTTTTCCCATTATTAAAACACTTTTTTATGTGTCCAACTTTTCTGGTTCACATCATATTTGATAGGCCTCTTTCATATATCCACTTTTGAATTTGTTTTGAGACGATGCAACTTAATCAGCTGCTTGCTTTGAAGTAGATGAAGAACTTGATTAATAGAAACCTCTGACATTAACAGTAATAAGTTGTAAGCCTTTACCATGCTCCCAAACGTATGCAGTACTTGGTTTAATTCCTGTTACGACACCATCTTTTGTAACGAAAACTTCATCATCATCTGATTCGAAAGTGGCATTAGTTGAAGTTATTGGAGTCAAGCGTATTTTCTCTCCTACTACAAGACTGACAGATCGTGTTGTTACAGTATTATTTGATCCTCCATAACTCCTCGTACTACTTGACGAAGAAGAGGATTCCCCTGATTGCCAAGAAATACTTGATGAAGAATTATCACTTTTGGCAGAACATTCAATCAAGAAGATAAATTTTTCTACTTTTTTCACTTGGTCTTTAAGAGCAAGCGATGCAATGGTATTAGAAGATGGAAGATTTTGAGCTAATGAATAACTTTCAGACAGTGTCTCTAAAAAAGTTGTCTTTATCGCATAACCGACATTTTCTGCTCCTTGAACACTTGCGTTTACGATACCAACTATATTACCTTTACTGTCGAATAAAGGTCCACCAGAATTTTCTGGCTGTACAGGAACTGTTATCTGATAAGTTGAAATATTACCATGGTATCCACTCTTAGAGCTAATAAGTCCATCAGCTAATTTGATTTCATTACCAAGATATTGGGTTAGTGGGTATCCTAATGTCCATACTTTTTCCCCCACGTCAGCATACAAAATACTTATTGAATAAGGAATTTTCCCGAAACCAGTGAACTTATTGTCATTAATTTTAAGTATTGCCAAGTCACTGCTTTCATCTTTGGCAACAATTTCAGCAGTCATAGTGCTATTTGGATTCCCGTCAACCATATGCACCAAGATTTTTTTAGCACCATCAATTACATGATGATTCGTAACGACAAATCCATTATTGAGAGCGAAACCTGTACCTGACCATTCGCTGTTCATCTCCGCTTCTATCTTTGCCCGTTCCTCAGCTGCAGCTCTAGCTGTTTTTTCAGCCTCAGCTCTTCTGGCCTCATCGTACATACTCGCAGTAGGGTAGCTTTTAACGCATGAACTATGGTCTACCCTATATACTTGATCAATCGCGTCTGCCGTTGAATACTCAAAAAAATAGCCATTCTTTTCAAGCACGATCCTTACAGTCTGTATAGACTCACTTAAAACTGAAGAAAACGACAGATTGTATACATTAGTTTCTCCTACTTGGACCATCCTCCCCTGATTCAAAAGTTCAACCACAAAACCTACTGATGGTGATTTCAAGATGACTATTTCTTAATTTCGTTTATCGCTTAGAGAAAGGCCTCCAGAAGCGACAGTAATATTATCTTCAACTGACCAAAAACCTTCAATAGGATTCAACCTTGAGATATTATCACGAAAATATTTCTTCCAATTCTCAACTTTCTGTGCATCTGATTGCCCAAAAGCTAACGAGGAAATACTACAAAGAATACAAGTAAGTAATAGAAGTTATTTCATAATGAATATATATGATGATGCAATTTAGTAAATAATTACTAATTCGTGATATAAATAGCGTCACTATTGCTAATAAATCAAATATTTCACGCAGCAGATACAGCGATAATTAGCCCAAAACTTTACCCATAGCTCAATTCAACCAAGAAAGAAGTGGTTCTATATAGATAGAGGCTATCTTTCAAAAAAAAAGCACAACCTTACCAAGGTCGGGGTCGCGAGTACGAGTCTTGTTTTCCGCTCTATAAAAATAGCAACTCGCAAGATTGTTTTTTTAGGTAATGGTGCAAAAATTGGGGGTATTGGACTTTTTGTAGGATGAAATCCCTGTAAACATCTTAAATATGTGAATATATCGCTAAAAGGATACCGCTCGTAGCGCTCAAATGGATACTACCTGTAGTGCATAAAAGGGTACCCATTTGAGCGTTAGCCAGGTACTATATACACCGCTACACCTGATACACTTTGGACGCGATACGCAACTAGCGAAATATGCAATTATTTTTCATATATTTGAAGAAAAAGATTTGTCTACGGACAACCTCATTATCCTATTTCCACAATAAATAGATATGTTCATCGATAAAAAACCGCTACCACATATATGGCAGAAAGTAGCGTTAATGAAACAATAATAAAAAAAAGACCAGCAAAGACATTGTGGCAGATTCAAGTATAAAGACATAGTCTGGTATAGTATTGATTTGCCAAAGCCAATTGATGGCTATTTAAGAGTTCACTTTTTGCTAAATAAAAATCAGCTCGGAAGAACTTTAACAGCTTCAACATGCATAAGAAGTGAATGTACTCCAAACATCGATGCATATGGTACTGGAAGCATCCACCCTCCATACCAAAAAGTAGCTGAAGCTGATAAATGCAACTGTAACTACTTTAAGCCCCTTCGCCTCTAGCATTTACTGTGGAGAAATTTTGCTGTTTCCTAGAAAAATGTGTATATTTGAGACTAAGCCTTATCACCTATTGCCATGAAACTCTCAATCCAAATCATCCTTACTGGATTATTTCTGCTTTCTGCTTGTCAGAAACAGCCTATTGATGACACCATTACTAGCGAACTATATTCAACGATTACATTTGCCACTAAGGCAGATGTTTTTGATTCTGTCAAAACTATTGACGAGCCATTTGTATTTTTGGCCGAAAAGGACTTCAAGGCATGGACTGGAATAGCCTCGCTTGAGGACAGATTCGAAGCATGCCAGATACAGCAAAAGTCACTTAATGCAATGACAACTGATGCTCTTGTTAAGTCTATCCTACACTATCCACTTAATTATCTCATATTCGCATATAATAATCCTATGGATGCAGTAGAATTGGTACTGACACATAGCAATCTACATAAAGAACTCTTGCAAAGAAATAATGCTGCAAATACTCTTATTGAGTATTTCGCGAATATGGATATAGATTTGAATATGGACGATTTGTCCTACGATAAAACATATCAAATAGTCAACTACGAAGATGAAATATTCCTGGAGTATTTGATTGCCTCTGGGACAATAAAGGATATCGACAATCCTGATGTAACAAAAAAACTTTTTACTATTGTCGAAGACAAGATTAAAGAACGCACAAAAGACAAGACGACATATAGTGAATACTCTATTCGCCCGCTATATGCCATAAAAAACAAACACACACCGGCACTTCTATTATCAAATACTTCATATGTTTATACATATTTTGGACAAGCTTTAGGAGTTCAGGCAAAGCAAGAATTATCAACATCTGAGATTAATAGAATAACTAATATTTACGCAGCTGAATATCCGGCAGCAACTGTGATTAGGCCAGCTTCCAATACATACAATTGTCATAGCTATGCTTGGTTCGATCAGTCAACAAACAATCACTATTGGCTAAATAGTGTAGCACCGAATGGTGAACTTCAGTTACAGAGATATTGGACTGATGACTATTATTGTTTGACAACAGAAACTAATGCAGAAAGGGTCTTTTATTCTTCTGGTGACCATTCGGCCATACCCATTAATACAACTATGTATATATCTAAATGGGGCCAAGCTCCATTGATGGAACACGCGCCAAATTATTGCCCATACATATCAACAAATACGCAATATTACCAGCATCGTACTTCATTCCCTTATAACATTACATTATCTATTGTTGGTGATAACCCAATTGACATCAACACTATTCATACCTATAGCTTACCACATTATTACCATGGCATGAATATTACTTGGACGTCAGAGCCTCTTCCTGGATTGTCTGGCAATTATCAATTGACGATGAACAACGATGGAAGTTGTTCGTTTTCTACAGATACACCTGGAGCATATTATCTCAATGTTGAGGGCTACACTAATAATGATCTAATTGTATCAGGTTGCTATATACTAATTGTCGATGGCAAATAAGTTTATTGTATTTTGTCTTATTGTCTTAGTGCTTTGGGGATGCGTCAAGGATACAACTCTTGACCCAGGTCTGGAATGCATGGTTGTGGTTGAGTTCGTGTTGACTGAGGACAATGTCCAGACCTTGTATCTATCCAAAACCAGAGGGCATGATGAAATAGAATATCCAACTATTAACGAGGTCGAAATTAAATTAACAGATATTACCAAGAGGTTTGAGACTGACCAGTTTGTCAGGACTGACGACAACCAATGGACGCTTGAGTATTCTGGAATACCTGGACACCTATACCGATTGGAAGTTCAGGTAGATGGACAAGACAGTGTATGGGCCGAGCAGAAAATGCCGGAAAGTGTGGAGCTCATCAGAGCTGCAATAGGACATGTAACAATACCACCAGATTACGTAGGGTATGGCGCCTATTATTATATTGACGATGTGCCAGAATTCCTGTTGATTCGTGGGGAAAAAAAAGGCAAAGGATCCGATGATTTTCTACCGGTGGAAGAACTATGTTCAGACTACCCTGGAGTGGAAGATATCAACGCAACTGGAAAGTTCTATGACGGGAATCCAAAATGGAGGACTGGAACAGCATTGGAAGAAAATCTAGAATATTTTGACAGCCCCGTCGCCGGTATGGTCGGAGATTGGAGCTATATGTTTCCCAATCTAATTGGAAAGGAGTTGCATAAAGATTTTCTGTTCATCTCTCGAGTTGACGACAATCATGCAGGACTTGACAAATTGTATGATTTTTCTGGAGGAAAGGGGTTCTGTATCAGTGGTTCTTTTGATATCACTCAAGTAAATCGCGATTCCAATAGACATATTATTAATTACAACGAGTATCTAATCTACTCCTCTATATCTACGGACTATTGCTTATTCATGAGAGATGTCTACCAATATAAGAAGGTACATGAAACTGATGATTTGTCTTCCATCTATTTAAGGGATAACATCCATTCCAACATACATGGAGGTCTAGGGGTATTCGGAGCAATGACTTCTAACAAGATGGAATTTTACGGAAACAACCAGTTACTTCATAATAATTACTAAATGCTGATTATGAATATTTTGCATCGATTGTTGCCACTTCTACTCTTGTTAATTCCCTGGTTTGCCCATGCTCAGGAAGTAGTCATAGTCGACACGCTAAAAGCGGCATATAAGGAAGATACACGTAGCGTCATGCGCTCCATCAATAGACTGGAGAGTTCAGCTGCTGTTGTCCAAAGAGTCCTTTCTCCTATGGGGGAGGGCGACCCTATCCGTTGGTCTCAGGGGCTACCTGGTGTGACGACTGGTGCCGATGGTTCTTCCGCGATATATGTCCATGGAGGCAATGTGGGAAACAATCTTTTTTCCATTGACGGTGTGCCAGTCTATGGGTATTCACATATTCTTGGAATAACCACTGCAATCCCTTCTAACGTCATACAAAGCGCTTCGCTTGCCAAAGGAGGATTTGACGGCCGATATGGTAATTTCACGGCTTCTCACTTGAACATAGTCACACGAGATCCAAAGGACGACATATTTCATGTTGATGGCTTCTTAAATAACTTCCTCATTGGGACAAGTGTAGAAACACCGATTAAGGACGACATGGCCATTTCTGCTTCTGTCCGATTCTCGCCAATCGGGTTGGAATACAATATAATCAACAAATTGTTCCCCGATATGCTGGCATCATTTCAGGATTTCAATGCATCAGTCGGAGATATATATGCAAAATTCAAATGGAACATTGACAGCAGTAGCAGCCTAACAGCATCTACTTTATTAAGCCTAGACCAATATGGATTCACCACAGGGGAAGAGAGTAAGGACGCCATTGGTTGGAACAATGAGATAGTCATCATCACATACCGACGTGACCTTGGCCGGACAGAGATAGATGCCAATGCATATGTAAACAGATACGGTAGCATGCAGCGGCAGGAGAAGAACTTCCATGGTGCCGACAACATCTTATCCTTAAATTCCAGTATGTTGGAAGCTGCTATCTCCGCAGATTTTTCTACAGTTCTGCCTTCCAACTGGGAGTTGGACTACGGCTTCAAAGCCCGTTATGGCATGTTCGCAATGGGACCGACATCATCGCTTTCTGGGAAAGGTGTCATTCTTTCGTCTTTCTATACTCAGGCAACGCGTACCATTCATAAAAAGCTAATCATTCGCGCTGTACTTCGAGAAAATTGCTATTTAAATAACTCAGATGGCATGAGTAATTTCAGTCCTGACCTCAGCTTCTCTTTCAAATGGAAAATAACCAAACCTTTTGCCGTGGAAGGTTCAATTGACTATCTGCATCAATATTACCACACCCTTGAGGGGCTTCCTGTTGGTTGGTCTACTGATGTCATTGTTCCTTCAGGCAGGACAGCACCAGCGGAGATTGCCTATCAGGGCAACCTTGGTTTTTGTCTCTCTCTTGAACGGCACTCTGTTTCGTTAGGGGGCTACTACAAACAAATGGACAATCTTGTATACTACAAGTACGCCAAGTCACTGTTCACTGACGCTTCTGCTGCTTGGGAACACAGTGTCAATATCGGCTCAGGCGACTCATATGGTGGAGAATTCCTTTATGAGTATACTAACAAGGACTTTTATTTTCGAACATCATATACTCTGTCAAAGACGAGCCGTGAAGGGTTTGAGAGCATTTGCGGTGGCGAGAGGTTCAATGCCAGGTTCGACCGTCGTCATATGCTTAATTTCCAGGGACAATGGAAAGGATTCAACATAGCCATGACACTACAGAGCGGTCATTGGGAGAACGGTACGCCAATGATTTATCAGATTCATGTTCCTGGTCTAGAAACAGATGCTGAGTTTTATGACGGAGTCAACAATTATCACATGCCTTCTGTCTTTCGTCTTGACCTAGGTTATGGACGCTCGTTCCAATCAAAAAAGGCTGAGCATCGCTTCAATATTGGAATCTGCAATGCAACCAACCATTTCAATCCATTCATGCTTTACTTCGAACCGGACACGGAATCATGGAAAATGCTGGCGTTGCTACCTATCCTTCCGAACTTCAGCTACAAAATCAGCTTCTAAAAAACAATTCGAGGTTCACACCACTTTGGAAACCCTATTAGTTATATAGTCCTGTATCGCTATCTCCTTCCAACAATTTCATCTCAATCGGAACATAGAACAACTTGGGGGCAATAGATTGTATCTTTTGGCCTAACATGCTCAGCCTTTGGGCATCTTTTTCAGTGGTCATAATCACAGCCAGAGGATGTTTTTTTGCAAAAGATATAATAGAAGACACATCTGACTTGTTGAAATAGTGATGATCGGGGTATTTCATGCAATAGATAGTATTGTATTTAGTGGAAAGATATGATCTAAAACTGGTATCATCTGCGATACCTGTCAATATCATTGCATCTTGACTATAGATGAAGCGTGGGTCAGCTTCAGGAAAAACTCCAATAGGATTTTGATAATGAATTGTTGTGAAAAAAACTTTCTGATGATGATTGATTTTATTTGCCGCTTTTACTTTTTCTCTCTCCCATTCATTCAATGAATAAGGGCAACGGGTAAAAATAACAGTATCAGCTCTACGGACCTGAGTTGGCAAATCGCGAAGGCTTCCTATAGGCAATAGATTATCTTTAAATAGTGGATGACTATAGTCAATAAGCACTATGGTACGACCTGCTTTGAGACTGCGATATTGATGAGCATCATCCAATATCACAATGTCTGTCATTTCGCCAATCGGCGGGTTGATAAGCTCTTCCACTGTAACTTCTCGCTTTTTATTGACGATTACTTTCACTTTCGGAAATTTCTTTTTCATCTGCAGTGGCTCATCACCAACCTCAGCGGCTGAAGAAGCGGTCGTAACTTCCAACTCATCTTTACCTTTACGTTTGTATCCTCTGGAAACCACTGCCACAGACTTGTTTTGTGCTAAAAAATGACGGATAAACATCTCAACATGAGGTGTTTTACCTGTACCACCTGCGGCAATATTACCAATTGAAATAACTCGCGAGCCATATTGGCTGAAATCGGTCACTTTCCTATGGCCTTTGTCATATGCATTGTTGCGCAAAGAAAGCACTGCATAGTATGGAAAAAGAATTACTTTATTTACAAAATCTGACATCCTCTTATCCCCAGTTTTCTTTTATATAATCTAGTGTATAGTTTAGTTCATCTATATCAAGAGATGTTACCAATTTCATTCGGGTATCTTTAAAATTATCAAGCGATTTGAAGTAGCAGCTTAAATGTCTGCGCATTTCAAGGATTCCCTTCCTCTCGCCTTTCTCCTCTATGGACTTTGCCAAATGATCTTTTGCCAATTCAACCCGACGCTCCACAGACATAGGTGGCATAAGTTCTCCAGTATTTAGGTAATGTCTCACTTCCTCAAATATCCATGGGTGGTCAAAACTTGCTCGTCCTATCATCACACCATCAACTCCATATCGTTCAAAGGCATTTGCAGCATCTTGAGGGGTCTTGATATCTCCATTTCCGATAATTGGAATATGCATGCGAGGGTTATTCTTAACTGCCCCTATCAGTGTCCAATCAGCATCGCCTTTGTACATTTGGCAACGGGTGCGACCATGAATAGTGAGGGCTGCTATGCCAACATCCTGCAGCCTTTCTGCCAATTCCACAATTATCTTGCTATCATCATCCCAACCCAGACGTGTTTTCACTGTCACTGGCTTTTTAACTGACTCCACCACCCTGCGGGTTATCTCGACCATTTTGTCAGGCTCTCTCATCATGCCACTTCCAGCTCCTCTACGAGCTATTTTGTTTACAGGGCAACCAAAGTTTATGTCAATGACATCAGGACCAGCTTCCTCAATGCGAATAGCAGACTCTACTATGGCCTCAGGAATGTGGCCATAGACTTGCATCCCGATTGGCCTCTCATAATCGTAAATAGTAAGCTTTTGTAAGCAACCGGCGGCATCGCGAATCAGGCCGTCAGAAGATATGAACTCGGTATACATCATATCAGCGCCGAACTTCTTGCAGATGTATCTAAAAGATACGTCTGTAACATCCACCATTGGTGCTAGAAATAGAGGTTTTTCACCCAAATCAATATTACCGATAATCATAAATGCAAAAATAATTATCTTTGAGTAATTAAAAGCAAAATATTATGGCATCTTTTGAAATAGAAGGCGGTCATCCGCTACATGGCGAAATAATTCCTCAAGGAGCAAAAAACGAAGCGTTGGAAGTATTGTGCGCAACCCTTCTTACAAAAGACGAGGTAATAATTGATAATGTTCCAGATATTGCTGATGTCAACAACCTCATTTGTTTGCTGAAAAATATTGGCAGTAAAGTTGAAAAATTAGCACCAGGCCGCTGGTCTTTCAAGGCCAATACCATCAATAACGACTATTTGGATACCTACAATTACCGCCAGAAAAATGCCGCACTTCGAGGCTCTGTCATGTTGGTAGGTCCTATGCTGGCCAGAGTAGGCAGTGCTATTGCAGCCAAGCCGGGTGGAGATAAAATCGGGCGCAGGCATCTCGACACTCACTTTGAAGGCTTTGCTAAGCTTGGAGCCAAGTTCAGCTATGATGCCGACAAAGCTACCTACATTATTGAAGCCCCTCAGCTTCATGGGGCAGACATACTTTTGTCTGAAGCTTCTGTCACCGGTACAGCCAATATTGTAATGGCCGCAGTGCTTGCAAAGGGTACTACTACAATTTACAATGCAGCCTGTGAGCCTTATGTGCAACAACTCTGCAAAATGCTCTGCAAAATGGGAGCAAAAATCAGTGGCATTTCTTCTAACCTGCTTACGATAGAAGGTGTTGACAACCTTCACGGCACCAGCCATGTAATTTTA
Organism: Bacteroidales bacterium; assembly: GCA_012513425.1. Classification (GTDB taxonomy): domain Bacteria; phylum Bacteroidota; class Bacteroidia; order Bacteroidales; family UBA932; genus Equibacterium. Next base: position 2,980 of record JAAZCF010000350.1, on the reverse strand, counting down.
CCGGATATGATTGAGGCTGGCAGTTTCATTGGAATGGCAGCAATGACAGGCAGTGAGCTCACCATAAAAAATGTATCTTATGAAAAGTTGGGAATCATTCCTAGTAGTTTTCGCAGATTGGGTATCAAGCTTGAAAAAAGAGGTGACGATATCTATATTCCCGCTCAAAGCGAATATGCTGTAGAGACCTTCATAGATGGTTCCATTCTAAATATATCAGACGCTCCGTGGCCCGGACTTACTCCTGATTTGCTAAGTGTCATGCTAGTTGTTGCTACTCAAAGCAAAGGTTGCGTGCTCATCCATCAGAAAATGTTTGAAAGCCGCCTGTTTTTTGTTGACAAGCTCATAGAAATGGGAGCTCAAATTATTCTTTGCGACCCTCACAGAGCTGTGGTTGTTGGCCATAACCATGCTATGCAACTTAGAGGACGCACCATGACCTCGCCAGATATTCGTGCCGGTATTGCCATGCTCATTGCGGCTCTTGGAGCCGAAGGCACAAGTGTCATCCACAATGTTGAGCAGATTGACCGAGGCTACGAAAACATCGAAAGCCGTTTGACCGCCTTAGGTGCACACATCCGCAGAATAGACTGATTTACTAAGCACAGCTGCAAAATACTATCTCAACGATGAAGACCAATACTGCCCTATGTTTGGAGTAAAATTGAGCCGACTTTCTATCAAAAAAAATGGCCTCGGGGTTCCGAAGCCATTTTTTAATATATATTACAAAAGACTTAGTTGTCTTTGCGAGGACGACGTAGACCTCTGTTGTCACCACCACGATCTCTGCGATCACCACCGCGTCTGTTGTTGCGGCCACCGGCATTACCTGAATTAGCAGAAACTGCAGAAGCAGCCACACCAGCGTTAGGACTAAGATCACGTTTGCCATAAACCTCACCATTGCAAATCCATACTTTTACACCTAGTACACCAACTTTGGTATTAGCCTCTGCCAATGCATAGTCAATGTCAGCACGGAAAGTGTGAAGAGGAGTACGACCCTCTTTGAAAAGTTCGCTGCGAGCCATTTCGGCGCCACCCAAACGACCACTGATAAGAACTTTGATACCCTCGGCACCAACTCTCATAGTAGAAGCGATAGCCATTTTGATAGCACGACGATATGAAACGCGGCCTTCAACCTGGCGAGCAATGTTGTTAGCTACAATGTTAGCATCAACTTCTGGGCGTTTAACCTCGAAAATGTTGATTTGAACATCTTCACCGCAAACTTTGCTAAGCTCCTCTTTAAGTTTATCTACCTCTGCGCCACCTTTACCAATGATAAAACCGGGACGAGCAGTGTGGATAGTAACAGTGATTACTTTAAGAGTACGCTCAATAACGATTTTGCTAAGACTTGCCTTTGAAAGACGAGTATTCAAATAGTCGCGAATCTTTGCGTCATCTTGGATTCTCTCAGGATATTTACCACACCAATTGGAGTCCCAACCACGGATAATACCGATACGGTTACTGATAGGATTAGTTTTCTGTCCCATATTATGCTTCCTCTTTAACTGGTTGTTTCTTTGTGTCAAGAATAACAAGTACATGATTACTGCGCTTGCGGATACGAGCTGCACGGCCTTGAGGGGCTGTACGGATACGTTTCAATGAGCGGCCTTCATCAACCATGATAGTTTTGATGTAGACATTGCCATTCTCAAGTTCTTTACGATTATCTTCGTTTTTAGCTTCCCAGTTAGCGATTGCGCTACGAAGAAGCTTGCCAATACGCTCAGAAGCCTGTTTCTTTGAATATTTAAGAACATCCAAAGCATGGTTGACTTCCATACCACGAACCATATCTGCAACAAGGCGAGATTTGCGTGGTGACGTAGGTACATTATTCAGCTTTGCTATAGCTGTTTGCTTTTTTATTGCTTTAAGCCTCTCGGCCATTTCTCTTTTTCGAGCTCCCATAGTAGTTTCTTTTATTTATTAATGATTACCACTATGACCTTTGAAAGTACGTGTAGGAGCAAACTCACCGAGTTTATGGCCAACCATATTTTCAGTCACATACACAGGAATAAATCTGTTACCGTTATGAACTGCAATAGTATGACCAACAAAGTCAGGTGAAATCATGCTAGCACGCGACCAGGTCTTGATTACTTCTTTTTTCATTGCGCCTTCATTCATAGCAAGCACTCTTTTTTCAAGAGCTTCCTGAATATAAGGACCTTTTCTAAGTGAACGACTCATAATTTCTCTAATTTATTCCGTTATTTTTTTCTTCTTTCGATAATAAACCTGTTGGAAGTCTTCTTAGGGTTACGAGTCTTGTAGCCTTTAGCTGGCAAACCTTTACGGCTGCGTGGATGACCTCCTGATGCACGGCCTTCACCACCACCCATAGGGTGATCTACTGGGTTCATAACAACACCGCGGTTGCGAGGACGACGACCGAGCCAACGGCGACGACCAGCCTTACCGTGTGATTCCAAGTTGTGATCGGTATTAGATACGATACCTACTGTAGCACGGCAGCTTACAAGGACCATTCTAGTTTCACCTGAAGGGAGGCGAAGAATAGCGTGGTTGCCTTCACGAGCTGTGAGCTGAGCATATGTACCGGCTGAACGAGCCATAGCGGCACCACAACCTGGGCGAAGCTCAATACAGTGAACAAGGGTACCAAGTGGGATTTCAGCTAGAGGTAGAGTGTTTCCGATTTCAGGAGCTATGCCGCTACCTGAAACAATCTGCTGACCAACTTTCAATCCGTTAGGAGCGATAATATAGCGCTTTTCACCATCTTCATACTGAACCAAAGCTATACGAGCTGTACGATTTGGATCATATTCAATAGTTTTAACTACTGCTGAATAATTGTCTTTTTCGCGAAAGAAATCGATGACACGGTACATTTGCTTGTGACCTCCACCGATATAGCGAATTGTCATTTTTCCCTGATTGTTACGTCCACCGGTTTTACGAATTGGTTCCAATAGGGATTTTT
>JAAZCF010000349.1 GCA_012513425.1 Bacteroidales bacterium | reverse complement strand
GTTGAATTGGTATAAAAATAATGCTTTTTAGTGCCAATAATTTGCACATTTAATAATAGATATTATCTTTGGCATATAATAACAATTTCGAATCTAATTTAGTATAGACATGGAGTAAAATAGCATTTTTATAAGTAAATATTATTTCTATTTTGTAATATTTATTACATATAATCTTAAAAAAGATATTGATTTTTGCAGTGAAAGATGAATAAACAATCTCAAACTATAATTTAACATGAGGAAATTAAGGAAGATTTGGGAAGCAATCAAACCCCGCGGCGGATGGCGCTATCCCGCCATCATCATAACAGGTGCTTTTGTGGGCCTGTTTATCTATACGTTTTTCCACTCACGTGCTTATAGTTACTTATCGGATAATCCACGAACGTGTGTAAACTGCCACTTGATGAGTCCATATTATGCTACATGGACGCATAGCTCGCATGGCAGAAATACAACGTGCGTAGATTGTCATGTTCCACACAATAACATTTTCAATAAGTACTATTTTAAAGCAAAGGATGGACTTCGTCACTCGGCAGTGTTTACTATGCGTGCCGAAAAGACGGCGTTGCAGGCTATACCAGCCAGCTCGCAGGTGATTATGAATAATTGTATCAGATGTCACGAACAGTTGAATACTGAATTTGTGAAAACTGGTAGAATGGACTTCAAGGAGATGAAAAAGCATGGAGGACAAGCTTGCTGGGATTGCCACAGAGAGGTACCACACACCCGAAGCAGATCAGAAGTATCGACACCAAATGCTTTGGTGCCTATGCCTGATACCACTGTGCCTGATTGGCTTAATGATGCTATGAAGAAAAAGCATCTGAACAACTAAATACAAAATCAAAAAATAATAAATAACTAACAAATTTATTCGCTATGAGTACTAATAATGAAAACAGGAAGATGAAGCCTTGGGTAGGCTGGTTACTATTCTTCGTCACGGTGGGGGTAGTATTTCTTTTGGGAATGCTTGCAGCATCCATCACAACTCGCAGAGCAGAAATTGCTAGCATAATGAACAACAAGAAGGTGGAAATCACTGGCATCGAGTCAAGAAGTGAGATATTCGGAGAGAACTATCCACGTGAATATCACACTTGGCTAGAACCTGCTGATACTTCTTTTGAAAGTAAATACAACGGAAGCAGTATTGTGGACGTTTTGGAACAAAGACCTGAGATGGTGATCTTGTGGGCTGGATATGCCTTTTCGAAAGATTATGGAACACCACGTGGTCATATGCACATGATTGAGGATTTGCATGAGACTTTGCGTACGGGTTCGCCAATGAATCCTGATGATGGTCCGCAGCCTGCAACATGCTGGACTTGTAAAAGTCCTGACGTGCCAAGATTGATGGATTCGCTTGGTATTGACGTGTCGTATATCACAACTGGCGAAAACAAGGCGATGGGCAACGTTTATACCCCGCTTACCGAAGAACAGCTCGAAATATACCAGGGTCTCATCGACGCGGCCTACGAGC
>JAAZCF010000348.1 GCA_012513425.1 Bacteroidales bacterium | reverse complement strand
GCAGAGGATTAGCCCCCATTCTATTTATATATAGTAATGGAAGATAGTAAATATATACAGTTGGCGCTGGCTCAGGCCAGGATGGCTCTTGATAAAGATGAAGTACCTATCGGTGCCATAATTGTATGCAAAGGCCAAATAATTGCTCGAGCTTATAATTTATCACAAACTCTTTGCGACCCGACTGCTCATGCTGAGATGCAGGCTATAACAATTGCTTGCGAATATCTTGGGGGCAGGTATTTGAATGATTGTACTATCTATGTGACTGTTGAGCCATGCCCGATGTGTGCAGCCGCTTTGGCTTGGGCGCAAATAGGCAGAGTAGTGTGGGGTGCGGATGATCCAAAAAGAGGACTGAGTTTATATAATCCTTCGCTACTACATCCAAAGACTTTGGTTGAAAAGGGAGTATTGGCTACAGAATGTGGAGAAATTGTGTCGGATTTTTTTAAAAGAAAAAGATAGTGTTTCGCTTTTTCCAAAAACTTTGTATATTTGCGGTCCAAAACTGAGATAGTTGCTTTGGCGACCACTCAGAGTGCGGACGAATATAATATTGAGATATGGTGTAATGGTAGCACTACAGATTTTGGTTCTGTCTGTCGAGGTTCGAATCCTCGTATCTCAACAATAAAATCTTAAACATTAATACTTTGGAACCTCCGAGTTGCAGAATAGAAACAATTATAGACCAAAGCTCTCCTGAGCCTTTTCCGGTCGTATTAATGTTATATCCATACCATTTTTTAAAACAACGAGACAGCCATAAGTTGCCTTGAATCTTTGTATGGCACTATTTTTATCAAAAGAACTCGACAACGAAGCCCGGATATATGTCTGGGATATCACCGAAAGCGAACAAGAGCTTATGGACATCGGCTCTATTCCTAACGATGAGATTGAAGAGCTCAGCCTTATTAGCAGTGAGGCTCGTCGCAAAGAGAAGCTTGCTGTCAGGGCACTTCTCAACACCATTTTTGAAGACAAAGTATATCTAGGTCATCATGATAATGGCAAGCCGTTCTTAAAAAACTCTGCTTTGGAAATCAGTATTTCTCATTCCCGTCGTTTTGTTGCAATTATTACTCATCCAAGCGATGATTTAGGTATTGATATTGAATCACTTGATAGAGACTTTTCTGCAGTTGAGGCAAAAGCTTTGTCTGAAGAAGAAATTGAGGACTTGTCTACCCACAAGCGCACAGAACAGTTGGCCATTTATTGGTGTGCTAAAGAAGCTATCTATAAAAGAATGTCCTTAACCGAAGTTGATTTTGCAGAGCAAATAGAAATCGATCGTTTCAAAGTTCGTGAAGATGGTAAGCTTGATGCTACCTTCTACTACAAAGACGGCACTGAAGATGAGTTCGAATTGGAGTATATGCTGTTCGAAAATCATGTAATGGTCTGGTTGGTAGGATAATTTTTTTGGTATTTGTTAAATTAATTGTACATTTGCAGCCCCGCAAAAATGCGAGGCTTTATAATTTATTAATTTTTAACAATTTATCTATGCCTGGATTAATTGGAAAGAAAGTCGGAATGACTTCGTTCTTCGATGCAAATGGAAAAAATATTCCTTGCACCGTAATTGAGGCTGGTCCGTGTGTTGTTACGCAGATTCGTACAGTTGAAAAAGATGGTTATGCCGCTGTACAGCTTGCCTATGACGAAACCTCAGAAAAACACGCCAGCAAGGCCCTTCAAGGCCACTTCAAGAAGGCAGGAACCACTCCAAAGAAAGAAATAGTTGAGTTCAAAAACTTTGACACAACTAAAGTTAATCTTGGAGACACTATTACCGTCAATGATCTAGATCTTAAATGGGAAGAGAATGTTGACTGGGTTGATGTAACAGGTATCTCAAAAGGTAAAGGTTTTCAAGGCGTTGTTAAACGTCACGGATTCCAGGGTGTTGGTGGCCAAACTCATGGTCAGCACAACAGACTTCGTAAACCAGGTTCACTGGGTGCGTCTTCTTGGCCTTCAAGAGTATTTCCTGGTATGAGAATGGGTGGCCACATGGGTGGTGACCGTGTTAAAGTTCAGAATCTTCAAGTGATGAAAATCATCCCTGAAAACAACCTTGTAATTCTTAAAGGTTCAGTTCCAGGTGCCAAAGGTTCTTATGTAATTTTGGAGGATTAACGTCTATGAATCTAGCTATTTACAAAATCGACGGTACACTTTCTGGAAAAGAAGTAGCACTTGATGATGCAATCTTCGGGATTGAACCAAATGACCACGCTATTTATCTTGACGTTAAGCAGTATCTCGCAGATCAGCGTCAAGGTACACATAAATCAAAAGAGCGTTGGGAAGTATCATACAGCACCAAAAAAATGGGTCGTCAAAAAGGCGGCGGTGGAGCTCGTCATGGTAGTATCAAATCCGGTACTTACGTAGGTGGTGGTCGTATTTTCGGTCCTCAGCCACGTGATTACAGCTTTAAACTCAACAAAAAGGTAAAACAACTTGCTCGTTACTCAGCTTTGACTTACAAAGCTCAGGATAATGCAATTACAATTGTTGAACCTTTTATTATGGATGCCCCTAAAACCAAAGAATTCATCAAGATTCTTGATGCTCTTAAGGCTAACAATCGTAAGACTCTAGTGGTGCTTCCAGCAAATTCAAAAAACATTTACTTATCGTCTCGCAATCTTCCTGAGGTGAAAGTTATCACCGTTGACGAAATCAACACTTATACAATCATGAATGCAAATCAGGTTGTTATGGTTGATGGTGTTCTGGATATTCTTGCAGAAAGACGCAAATAATTTTGAGTGATGGGAATATTAATTAAGCCAGTTGTAACAGAGAAAATGACGGCTCTAGGCGATAAGATGAACCGTTATGGATTTATTGTTGACCGCAATGCCAACAAAGTTGAGATTAAAAAAGCGGTTGAACAAATGTATGGAGTTTCGGTATTGGATGTCAATACAGTAAACTACCATGGTAAATTGAAAAGTCGCACTACAAAAGCAGGTATGTTGACAGGCCGCACAAATAACTATAAAAAAGCTTTCGTGACTTTGGCCGCTGATGATAAAATAGATTTCTATAGTAATATTTAAAGATCATGGCAGTACGTAAGTTTAAACCAGTAACACCTGGTCAAAGAAATAAAGTTATTAGTGCATTTGAAGAAATTACCTGCACAATTCCTGAAAAATACCTATTGGAACCAATTCGTAAAACCGGT
>JAAZCF010000347.1 GCA_012513425.1 Bacteroidales bacterium | reverse complement strand
GCCATCCAAGATGCCTGTGTAGTCATGAATTGCTTTGTTGCAAGCCTCCACTAAGTCCTCAATAAAATAGCGTCGTCTATTGTTTTGAAAACATCTGTCCAATGCCTGGTATCTGATTTGTGCGTGCTTGTTTGTTGCCATGTAATTATTTTTCTATTATTTTAGATCGTATGGGCAGACACGCAGGTCTGCCTACGATGGGCAGACACATAGGTCTGCCCCAACAATGGGCAGACACGCAGGTCTGCCCCTACAAATTTCCACCCACTCCCTTAAATTTCTCAACAAAGGCAGAAATCTTTTGAAATACATTCTGCTTTTTTGTTCTGAATTGTGGATTCAAGGGGCTCATTCTTGGTAATATCTCATTTAGATCTGTTCCATTTTCATTAGCATAATTTCGCTTCAATGATATTGAAATATATCTTTTAGCCGCCTCCTCATTTAGGTTCTCATCCTCAATTAGCTCTGCGGCCTCTTCTAGTTGCTTTGCTTGTGCATATGCAAAAAATGAATCTATAATGTTAGCTTTTTCCTTAATGTCATCTAGGTTAGTTTCATTAATAAAATCAACTACTAGGCTCTCTTTAGCTCTATTGCCAACGCTAGATCTGATAACACGACGAATATCCTCAATTAATGTGTTTTTATCTTTTATCTTAATATTTTTCTCAAATATGAGCTCAAGGATATAATCAAGATTTATCTCTTGCGATTTAAGCAAATCTACCTCAAATATAACATCATCCCAATCTATTTTCGAATCTTTTTGCTCTTCACCCTTTTTGGCTTGCCTAAACCATTCTCGTATGTCATTATATGCAGATCGATAATCTTGAATGGCTCGCTCAGAAAGCAAGTCTATATTCTGCATTGCCACAATATCCTCATCTGTCACAAAATATGTATCCTTAAATTCCTCAACAGCATTAGCATCATCTATGTCTAGCTTCTTATAGGCTCTAAGGTTAGTAAACTCATCATAGTTTTGCAATATATTTTCAATACGCAAGTACTCACCAAATAGTTTTATAAACTCCTTCTTATCGCTCTCCATGTCAATGGTATCGGTAGTCGGAAACTTATCCCGTAGCTCTTGCACTACTTCCACATATCCTCTTTTGGCCTCACCTGTCGCAATATCCGTAAAGCCTTCCAAATATTCCTTATAGCTTTTCTCGAGCACTACATTTCTGGTGTTTTTGTCTCCAAATAGTGTAATGGCATCAATGGTGGCATTTTCCAAATCGCGGAAGGTAATAATATTACCAAAGGTTTTAGAAGCATCATAAATACGATTGGTACGCGAAAAAGCTTGCATTAAACCATGATAGCGCAGGTTTTTATCAACAAAAAGAGTGTTCATTGTAGGGGCATCAAACCCAGTTAAGAACATACCCACTACAATTAGCAAATCAACCTCTTTGTTTTTTACACGTTTTGCAAGGTCGCGATAGTAGTCTTGAAAACCTTTGCTATCGATACCATAATTCATTTTAAATAGTGTGTTATAGTCGTCTATAGCTTTCGCTAAAAATTCCTTTGCACTAACATCCATAGCAGTAGGTTCAAATCCCTCATCAGGAATTTCGCCAATAGCACTTTGCTCCTCATTGGCCGCAAATGAAAATATGGTTGCTATCTTCAATGGCTTTTCACAATCTTTTTGCAACTTATTCAGCTCCTCGTAGTAGCATTTGGCTGCATCCACACTACTCACCGCAAACATGGCATTAAAGCCCGTGTTGGTCCCTTTGTTTCGATGAGTCTTTATATTGTAGTTATTTAAAATGTATTGAGAAATCTCCTTAATCCTAGCAGGATGTAGCAAAGCTCTATTATTTTCGGCAGCACTTAGTTTTTCCTCGTCTTGCTCTGTCTCTATGCCCTTAAATCGAGGGCGAACATTATTGTAGTCAACCTTAAACTTCAACACCTTTTCGTCTTTGATGGCGTCTGTGATAACGTACGAGTGTAATTCCCTACCAAACACACTTGCTGTGGTTTCGGTACCTAAAGAATTTTCGGGAAAAATAGGCGTTCCTGTAAAGCCAAATTGATAATACTTTTTAAATTTCTTTTTAAGATTCCTCTGCGCTTCGCCAAATTGAGAGCGATGGGCTTCATCAAAGATAAACACCACTTGCTTTTGATAAATATCCAAATTAGCCTCACCCTTCATCAAGTTGTTAAGCTTCTGAATGGTGGTAACAATAATCTTGTTGTCATCGGTCTCAATGTTTCTCTTCAATCCTGCTGTGCTATCCGAACCATTGACGCTATTAGGCGAAAAGCGTTGATACTCCCTCATGGTTTGATAGTCCAAGTCTTTTCTATCTACCACAAAAAACACTTTATCAATAAAGTCGAGCTCCGTTGCCAGCCGTGCTGCCTTGAAGCTAGTAAGCGTTTTGCCCGAACCCGTAGTGTGCCATATATAGCCACCACCTTCGGTTTTCGACCACAATTTCAAATGATACGAGCTCTTTATCTTTTGCAATATACGCTCGGTAGCCGCTATTTGATACGGACGCATAATCAACAGCGTATTATTGGTATCAAAAACCGAATAGGTCAATAGTATATTCAATAATGTATTTTTCTGAAAGAAGGTAGCAGTAAAGTCCTTCAAATCTTTTATCAATGTATTGTCGGCCTTTGCCCAATTCATGGTGAAGTCGTAGCTATTTTTGTTTCTATCCACAGTATTTGAAAAATAGCGAGTATCGTTGCCATTCGATATAACGAATATCTGCAAATACTTATATAGCGAGCTTTCACTATTGAAGCTCTCCTTAGTGTAGCGATGCACCTGATTAAATGCCTCACGAATAGCCACTCCACGCTTCTTCAGTTCCACCTGCACCAGTGGAAGCCCATTTACTAATATGGTTACATCATACCTATTTAGGTAGCTGCCTTTTTGCTCAAACTGCGATATTACTTGAAGCTTATTGCGAGTAATACTTTTTTTATCTACCAGATATATGTTCTGAATGCGACCATCATCAAACACAAAATCATAAATATAATCATCGTGTATCTTCCTTGTTTTCTCCACAAGGTTGTCACTCGGTCTATCCAGATACACCTCCACATAGCGTCGCCACTCTGCGTCAGTAAAACGCATCTCGTTAAGTGCCTCTATTTGCACTCTTGCATTGGCAAGCATTGCCTCTGGCGTAGTTATGTTGACAGGTCTTTCATAGCCTTGATTCATTAAGTCTTGAATAAACTCTTGCTCCAATGCCGCTTCTGATTGATAAACAGCTGCTG
>JAAZCF010000346.1 GCA_012513425.1 Bacteroidales bacterium | reverse complement strand
GTCTAGGAGTGTTTTAGAAGTTGCGAATGTAATTCGCTGGTTGATAGATTGTTGAGACATTTGTTTTTGTAAATGTTTATAATATCTTTAAAAAAGACAAAAAGGTATAGAGCGTTTTATGGCTCTATACCCGTATTGCTTTTGGCTATTTGCCGAATAAGCAGTGAAATTTATTTAATTTCAACCTCAGCACCTGCTTCTTCGATAGCAGCCTTTATTTGTTCAGCTTCAACTTTAGAAACTTTCTCTTTTAGAGCTGCAGGAGCAGCGTCAACGAGATCTTTAGCTTCTTTAAGACCTAGTCCGCAAGCCTCTTTAACGGCTTTAACTACTTGAAGTTTTGTTTGACCTGCTGAAACCAACATAACGTCGAATTCAGTTTGCTCAGCTGGAGCTGCTGCAGCAGCAGCCGGACCGGCAACAGCAACAGCCGCAGCTGCAGGTTCAATACCATATTCTTCTTTAAGTACTTGTGCAAGTTCCTGCACTTCTTTAACAGTTAGATTAACTAAATCTTCTGCAAATTTTTTAATATCTGCCATAATAATGATTATTTTTTAATTGTTTATTCTTTGTTTATTCTTTATCTGATAAGGTCTTTACAACACCTGCAATTTTACCGCCACCTGCATTTGTAAGAGCAGAGATAACGTTTCTAGCAGGAGATTGCAACAATCCAACGATATCACCGATGAGTTCGTCATGTGATTTAATGTTGATAAGAGCCTCAAGATTTTCGGCGCCAACGTATGCACATTCTTGCACATAAGCAGCTTTCAATTCAGGTTTACCAAGTGTAGACTGAATCTCTTTGATAAGTTTTGCAGGAGCATTTGGAGCTTCAGCAAACATCAAAGCAGTTGAACCTTTCAGTGTTGAGCAAAGTGATTTTTGATCTTCTGTTCCTTTTTCAAGTACTTTTTCTAGAAGAGTATTTTTAACCACCAAAAGCTTGATACCTTTTTCAAAGCAAGCACGACGAAGTGCAGATGTTTTCTCTGCATTTAGTCCATTAATGTCAGTTACGTAGAAGTTAGGAGTAGCTTCTAGTTGTGCCGTTAATTGTTCTATGATTTGTCCTTTTAGTTCCTTTTTCATAATGCAATTTGTTATTCGGCAACACCGACTGTTTTGATATCAATGTTAATACCTGCACTCATTGTTGAGCAAAGAAAAATGCTCTTCACATAAGTGCCTTTTAGTGCTTGAGGTTTGAGTTTGACAACAGCTTTGATAAATTCAGTAGCATTGTCATTGATCTGCTCAGCTGAGAAAGATACTTTGCCTATTGCAGCATGAACAATACCTTGTTTGTCAACTTTGAAGTCAATTTTACCTGCTTTAACCTCTTTAACGGCTTTGCCAATTTCCATTGTAACTGTACCAGTTTTAGGATTTGGCATAAGTCCGCGAGGACCAAGGATACGGCCGATGGCACCGATTTTTGCCATCACAGATGGAGTACAGATGATAACATCTACATCTGTCCAACCGCCTTTGATCTTTTCAATATAATCGTCTAAGCCGACGAAATCTGCGCCAGCTTCATTAGCCTCGGATTCTTTGTCTGGTGTACAAAGCACCAATACGCGAGTTACTTTACCTGTTCCGTGAGGAAGAGTCACAACGCCACGTATCATTTGGTTCGCTTTACGAGGGTCGACACCAAGGCGAACAGACAACTCAACAGATGAATCGAATTTGGTAAATGTAATGTCTTTTACCAATTCACATGCATCAGCCAACTTGTACTGATTCTTGGTATCAAACTTAGCAATAGATGCTTGTTGATTTTTTGTTAACTTACTCATTGCGTGTGATTCTTTAATTTAAATCAGCTGGAAATTCTCCCTCAACATAAATACCCATACTGCGAGCTGTTCCAGCTACAAGTTTCATAGCTGACTTTTCTGTGAAGCAGTTAAGGTCAGGCATCTTCTCTTTCGCTATCTCTCTAACCTGATCCCAATTAAGAGTGGCTATTTTTTTTCTATTAGGCTCGGCGCTACCTTTGCTTACTTTAGCAGCTTCTCTAACCAAAATAGCCATAGGAGGTTGTTTGACCTCGAAAGAAAAAGACTTATCACTAAATACAGTGATAACAACTGGTAAAATTTTACCAGCTTTGTCTTGAGTGCGGGCATTAAACTGTTTGCAGAAATCCATAATGTTCACACCTTTTGAACCAAGGGCTGGTCCAATAGGAGGAGATGGATTTGCAGCGCCTGCTTTTATCTGCAACTTGATAAACCCTGCAATTTCTTTTGCCATAATTATTCTTTTGTTACTTGTGAGAAATTAAGTTCTACGATAGTCTTACGGCCGAATATTTTCACAATGACACCAAGCTTTCTCTTGTCATCCATGATTTCTTCAATTGTACCGTCAAAACCATTGAATGGTCCGTCAGTTACTTTGACTGCTTCACCAATTACATATGGAGTGATTGTCTCTTCATCCTGGTCTGCTAATTCGTCCAAACGACCTAAAATCCTGTTCAATTCAGAATCTCTAATCGGCACAGGTTTTTTTTCACCACCTTTGCCATTAGTTGACTCTGAAAGAAAACCGGCAACATAGGTGATGTTTTTAATCATGTGTTCAATTTCGCCTGTCATTGTGGCTTCAACAAGAATATAGCCTGGGAGGATAATTATTTCCACACTGACTCTTTTCCCATTTTTAATCTGGAAATATTTTTCAGTCGGAATCAAGACTTGAGATATAAGATTTTGGCAACCTCTGATCTCAATTTCTTTTTCAATATACTCCTTAGCTTTTTTCTCTTTACCACCGGCAGTACGAACTACATACCATTTTTTGGTGACTTCACTCATAATTATAACTGGTAAATGCCTGTCATGACTGTCTTAAAGACAAAATCAATAATCCATATCACTGCGGCGCAAAGCAAGGACGCTACCATTACAACAATAGCCGAACTTTGGAGTTTATCCCAAGTTGGCCAAGTTACTTTGGTGGTGAGTTCTTTGTAAGACTCTTTTACGTAAGTGCCAAATTTGCTCATTGTTATTTTTTTGTAGACCTCTCAGGTTGGAAGCTTCCTGTTTAGCCGGTTAATAACATATCGAATTCGTAACAATCCGATATTTTTGCAGGGGAAGCAGGACTCGAACCCACATCGACGGTTTTGGAGACCGCTGAACTACCTTTGTTCTATTCCCCTATTATTTAAAATATGTCTATAATAAGTTGCTTTTGCTTGAAAAGCGCGCAAATATAGCAATATTTTATTATAATTAAAAGTATCGCTTCAAAACTGAGGCGATACTTTTAATGATTGTATTAGTCAATCAAGGCGATTACCTGACCTGCACCAACTGTACGACCACCTTCGCGGATAGCGAACTGTAGACCTTCGTTTACAGCTACTGGATAGATAAGGTCAACTTTGATTTCAACGTTGTCACCTGGCATAACCATCTCAGTTCCTTCTGGAAGAGTGATTTCACCTGTGATGTCAAGTGTACGGATGAAGAATTGAGGACGATATTTGTTGTGGAATGGAGTATGACGGCCACCCTCGTCTTTCTTTAAAACGTAAATCTGACCCTTAAACTCTTTGTGAGGAGTGATTGTGTTAGGGTGGGCAATAACTTGACCACGTTTAACATCTTTCTTATCAATACCACGAAGAAGAAGACCTACATTGTCACCAGCTTCACCTCTGTCAAGAAGTTTGCGGAACATTTCAACACCAGTAACAACTGATTTGCGAGGCTCTTCACCAAGACCGATGATTTGAATTTCATCACCAATTTTAACAATACCAGTCTCAATACGACCTGTAGCAACTGTGCCACGACCTGTGATTGAGAAAATGTCTTCGATAGGCATAAGGAATGGCTTATCAGTAAGACGAACTGGAAGGTCAATATAGCTATCAACTGAATCCATAAGTTCCATTACTACATCCTCCCAATGAGGATCACCATTCAATGCCCCAAGAGCAGAACCACGAATAACTGGGCAATTTTCGTCGTATTTGTAGAAAGCCAGAAGTTCGCGAATTTCCATTTCAACTAGATCGAGCATTTCAGCATCGTCAACAAGGTCAACTTTGTTCATGAAAACAAGGATCTTTGGTACATTTACCTGACGAGC
>JAAZCF010000345.1 GCA_012513425.1 Bacteroidales bacterium | reverse complement strand
GGTCATGATGGCTGGCAAGATGTTAAGGCTTCTCTTGATGAGTATCCTACTGGTATGCACAACCTTTATATTCTTATGACTGATGGTAGCAGAATAGATGTTGATTGGGTTACATTTAAATAATCCTTCAATCTATCCTAAAATAAAAAGCGGCTTCGTTTCGAAGCCGCTTTTTATTTGTGTATAATGTCTTAATTAAGCTTTGTTGTCGCTACCAAGAACATTAACGATTTTGTGCATATATAGCTTTTTCATGCTGTCGCGAGCTGGGCCCAAATATTTACGAGGGTCGAATTCGCCTGGTTTTTCAGCAAGCACTTTGCGAACAGCAGCTGTCATTGCAAGACGAGAGTCTGAGTCAATGTTGATTTTGCATACAGCGCTTGCAGCAGCTTTGCGAAGTTGCTCCTCTGGAATGCCGACAGCAGCCTCAAGATTGCCGCCATTAGCATTGATAATATCAACTTCTTCCTGTGGAACAGAAGATGAACCATGAAGAACGATAGGGAAGCCAGGAAGCTCTTTCATGACGCCATCAAGAACTTCAAAAGCCAATGGAGGTGGCACCAAACGACCAGAATTAGGGTCCATTGTGCATTGCTCAGGTTTGAACTTATAAGCACCATGAGATGTACCGATTGAGATAGCCAAAGAATCGCACCCTGTCTTTGTTACGAAATCAACTACTTCTTCAGGACGAGTGTATGTATGATGATCTGCGCTAACTTCGTCTTCAACGCCTGCAAGAACACCAAGCTCACCTTCAACTGTTACATCAAATTGATGTGCATATTCTACAACTTTTTTAGTGATAGCAACATTTTCATCATAAGGAAGGTGGCTACCATCAATCATTACTGAAGAGAATCCAAAGTCAACGCAACTTTTGCAAGTTTCGAAAGAATCACCATGATCAAGGTGAAGAACGATTTGAGGTTTTTCCCATCCTAATTCTTTAGCATAAGCTACTGCACCTTCTGCCATGTAACGGAGAAGAGTCTGGTTAGCATAATTGCGAGCTCCTTTTGATACTTGAAGAATAACTGGAGATTTTGTCTCAGCAGCAGCCATTACGATAGCTTGAAGCTGTTCCATGTTATTAAAGTTGAAGGCAGGGATTGCATATCCGCCATTGATTGCCTTTGCAAACATCTCGCGAGTGTTGACTAGGCCTAAGTCTTTGTAAGAAACCATATTATTAATTGTAAAGTTAAATTTGTTATCGATTTGATTGCCACAAAGTTGTACAAAAATCGTGCGAAGTTATAAATTTTAATGGTATTTTTGTATTTCAAATTAAAGAAGCTATTTAATGAGTAAAAAAGTATTAATATTCTCTGCTCCTTCTGGTTCAGGAAAAACCACAGTTGTAAAGCATTTAATTGAAAAGCATCCATGCTTGGAGTTTTCAATTTCAGCAACTTCCAGAGCTCCTCGCGGAGCGGAACAACATGGTAAAGATTATTACTTTCTTTCGGAAAGGGAATTTTTGGACAAAGTAAAAGCCGGTGATTTCGTCGAATATGAGCAAGTGTATGCCGGCTCCTATTATGGTACATTAAAAAGTGAATTAGATAGAATTTGGAGTAAGGGTCATATTATTCTTTTTGATGTAGATGTCAAAGGTGGAATTAATCTCAAAAAGTATTTTGGGAATGATGCTTTGTCGGTGTTTATTCAAGCCCCTTCAATTGCAGAGCTTCGCAAAAGATTGGAAAAACGCGGCACAGATAGTCCTGAGGCAATAGAAAAAAGAATTGCTAAGGCTGAGGAAGAGCTTAAGTATGCAGAACAGTTTGATGTAATCTTGATAAATGATAATCTCGAAACCTGTTTGAAAGAAGCTGAACTATTGCCAATTACATAATTTATGAAGACAGTCGCGTTATATTTCGGAACATTTAATCCTCTTCATATCGGACATGTGAGTATAGTCCGTTTTTTGAATGATTGTCCTGAAATTGATGAGGTTCGACTGATAGTATCTCCTCAAAGTCCTTTCAAACAAGATGCAGTTAATAGTGACATGGAAAGACTTGACAAAGTCAAAGCAGATGTCGCTCGCTTGGAATTGAACGTGATAGTCAGTGATGTAGAATTTCATCTACCAAGACCTTCATATACAATTAAAACACTTCGTCATATAAAAAAGGAAGAACCCTATAATCATTTTATCTTGGTGATTGGAGCTGACAACCTTATTGATTTTCACAAATGGTATAATTTTGAAGAGATTGTAAGGAATTATCCAATTTGGGTTTATCCAAGGATAGGAGTGCCTGATACACAGTCTTTATGCGAAAAATATAAGGCAGTCTTGTTGGATGCTCCTATGGTAGATATCAGCTCAACTGAAATAAGAATTGGCGAAAAAACAGCCGGAATATAATTATTATTACTACCTTTGGCCTCAACAAAACAATGAGAGCCGAACTTCATACAATCTTGATAACTGTCACACATACGATGACGGGGGCTCTAATGTTCACTCTCACAACCCCTTGGGGGTGCTAATAATTTTCAATGCTGAGAGGTTAGGCAGGATGCAAACCGCGGCGCAGTTTTCAATCAAGTTATAAATTTAAAGCGAAAAAAAAGTATGAGAAAAATACGTGTATTCGCACCCGCAACTGTTGCAAATATGGGGTGTGGATTTGATGTGATGGGTATGACTGTTGACG
>JAAZCF010000344.1 GCA_012513425.1 Bacteroidales bacterium | reverse complement strand
TTTCTTTTTGTAGAGGATGTATTAGAATGTCCAAGCTACCGCTACAAAGCCAATTGACAATACAAGCGGACGCCACGGCTCTGGGAGCAAAGCGGCAATTCCTTCGAAGAAGAATTTCGTTGCGGCATCAAAGCGAATGACTTTCATTGCCAGATATATGGTAATTGGGTTCATGCCAATCACCATAAAGAAAAAGGACCATTTTTGCCATTTCAACACATCAATAATCAAGTAAAAAACTGCCAGTAGCAAAAGGCTCAAACCTCCTACCCAACAAACAAAGGAGCTCGACCATAGATTTTTATTGATAGGAAAAGCAAGATTCCATACTTGCCCAATAATCATGAAAGCTACTCCGGCAATCAGCAATTGAACAACCTTTTTCATCGGTTTAAAATCACTCATCAGCAACTTTCCGGCAAGCATGCCCAATAAACCAGTAGCAGTAGCAGCCATTGTTGGCAACAATCCTTCGTTATCTCCAAATGTGTAACAGCAAAATTTACCAGGGAGAAGGAGACGGTCTATATAACCCGCGATACTCCCTTGAATGGAAAAATGATCCGGATCGCCCAAGTCCGGTGCACTAAAAAAGACGAACAGCAACCAGTATGAAACCAACAACCCTACAAACCATGCGAAGATAGCTTTTGTATTTTTGAAGTTTAGGAATATGAGTGCCGCAAACATCCATGCCAAACCGATACGTCCCAAAACACTCGCATAACGCATATTGGCGAAATCAAAGTTAAGACCGTTGTTATAAAGTATCCCAAGTAATACCAAGAGTAAACCTCGACGGAAAATATGACGGTAAAGCATTCGTTTTCCGTCGGACTCATACAGCCTTTTTGCAACTGAAAATGGGAATGATACACCAGCGATGAAGAGAAATAGCGGAAAAATCATGTCATAAGCATGAAAACCATGCCATTCCACATGTGACATTTGGTTTGCCCACCATTGCAATGCTGGCAATCCTGTTAATGTGCCAAGCGCAATAAAAATATCCTCCGCACCCATGATCCAAAACATGTCGAATCCTCTGAGAGCATCCAATGATTTCAAGCGTTCGGGTTGATTAGTATCAGTTTTTTTCATGTAATTTTATTTACGATTTTAGATTTATGAATAATCAGAATAAAGCTTCCGTTGAATACAAATTTAGTTAATATTTTGACAAAAAAAGAAGCATGGTAGAGAAAATAAAGAGAGTTCGTGATTTTGAGACAATAAATGTATTAGTCTTGTTTATCCTTTAAAATCCATTAGTGTCTCGTTCTTTAGACCATCTTTCACTTCCTTCGAAAGATCTCTTTTACCAGAGTTCCACAACAATTCAAGATCCTCTTGTCCTTTTGATTTGATGATATTACAATTATAAAGGTGCAATTTTATTTTGTCATTTAATAGTTCTTTGAATTGAGCAATAATTTTGGAATAGTAAATTCTGTCTTTTTCAGTTAAATCAAATCCTATATAAGCAACATGAGCTTTTTGTTTATTCATTGCACAAGCAGCTTCAACCCTATGGACCATTTGACCTTGCCCCTACCATGCTTGGTATTCCCTTATATATACCTTATATT
>JAAZCF010000343.1 GCA_012513425.1 Bacteroidales bacterium | reverse complement strand
ACGCTTGATCTTAGAACTAAAAGATAAGATTGTCAAAGGCGATTCTGTGAAAGATTTAAGTGTTCCCGGCTTTTGTGCAAACCCTAACAGAGAGGAAGCCAGCGCTGCTCTTGTTCTATTGGGATTTTCGAAACCGGCAGTATCAAAAGTGATAGACAAACTGCTAAAAGAGAACAATGAAGAGCCTCTGGAGAGTCTAATAAAAAAAGCATTAAAATTGCTTTGATGTTAGATAATAAATGCTTATATTTGTGCGATTTAAGTGATAGACAATAAAAAATGAACATTCCTGATACACTGAAATATACAAACGACCATGAGTGGGTAAGCCTTGACGGCAATATTGCTATAGTAGGTATTACAGATTTCGCTCAAAGTGAGCTTGGAGACATTGTATTTGTTGACATTCAAACCGTAGGTGAGACTCTTGCGCAGAAAGAAAAGTTTGGAGACATAGAAGCTGTCAAGACAGTTGCTGAGGCTTTCATGCCTATGAGCGGCGAAGTTTTGGAGCAGAATGAAGAGTTAGACGGAGCCCCCGAGCTTGTCAATAGTGACCCTTATGGTCAGGGATGGATGATCAAGATCAAGTGTTCCGACGTGTCGGAATTTGATACTCTTCTGACTGCTTCGCAGTACGAAGAAATAATCTGATTTATAAAAATCAAGTGATGTGTGTGTAGAGCTGCTTTTGTACCAACCAATAGCAGCTCTATTTGTATAATTAATTATGAAACGTCTACTACTATCATTTTTTCTTGTCAGTCTTTTGTCTCTGTCAAGCTTTGCGCAAAAGATTGCGCCTCAGTACATTCAAGACATAGAAAAGCCTTCTCTTCTGATATTTACTGCTGATTGGTGTCAGCCATGCAATTACATGAAGCAAACTGTCTTCACTCAAAAGCCAATTGCAGAGCTCATGAGTCAGTTCAATGTGCTTATGATAGATGTCAGCACCGGCGTAGGTGCCATTTATCAAGGTGCTTTCTGTAAAAACGGACTAATGGTTCCTTATTTTATCATCCTCAATACAGAAGGTGATGCCGTCAATGAAAAAATAGGAGTCATGGAAGAAGCTGATTTCTCAGCATTCTTAAACAAAGCTGAGGTATTGAAAGAAGGTGAAAAAGGTAACGGAAATATAGTCTACACTGATGTTCCTGCTAAGGATGGCTTTGTCAAAGGGTGGGATCTTGAAGCTGGACTTGGCCTTGGCTTGGGATCTTGCTCCAACATTGAAGGTAGCCGCTTAGGCATTACAGTTCTTGCAGAGGCACGTTATAGAAGCCGCCGCCAGCTTGGTTTCCGCACCGGTCTTGAACTTTCTATTCTACCTGCTGCTGTTGATATGACACCAAGCATAAGCTTACTTCTGCCCCTTAACTTGGATTTATTTTTTGGACAATCTCTGTATGGATCATTTGGAGCTTATGCCGGCCTGCACTCTGTGGCCTCATTAGGGGCTCGCGGTGATGTAGGAGCACGTTTTGGAGTTGGTTATCTCCTTGAGAGCTTTGATTTGAGGTGTACATACAACCTTGGAGCACTCAACATCAACAAGGGTGATATTATGAACCCTATTGGAGCGCGCTACCTAAATGTAAGTCTTGGCTATCGCTTTTAGCTATTTAATTACTGCCAAAAAGCCTCCTCTTTCGAGGCAATCTACTGATGTAAAATCTACTGCCGCTTTTTGAGAAATCGCAAAGCTGCGGTTGTCGCTGCCATCTGCAAAAAGAATTACCTGAGTGCCACAACCATCCAGCCTGTCTAGACTGAAATTGAGCTTTGCAGGCTCATCTTTGCCATTGATACCTGCAACATACCATACATCACCTTTTTTACGAGCAATAACGACACTTTCACCTGGATATCCGGCAAGAAGTTTTGTGTCATCCCATGCTGTTGGTAATGAACTGAGGACTTCTTTTACTTCAGAAGGCAATTCTCTATATGCAGATGGGCGATCCGGCATATGCTGAATACCTGATTCAAAAGCGACATACAATGCAAGCTCATGACCATGAGAAGTGATATGTGGATTTTGAGAATCAGAGAATGTTCCGGGTGTGTAGTCCATAGGGCCGATGACATTTCTAGTATATGGCAACACAGCATTGTGTTGAGCAGCTCGGTTAGTGAGCCTTGGGCCGTTATTATACCATTCTGCGCCATACACAGCTTCGACACTCATAAGGTTTGGATAGGTACGTTGCCAACCACGAGGGATGGTTGCTCCATGGAAATTAATCATCAGTTCATGCTTCAGAGCGTCCTCTGCTAGGTCAATGTAATAATTCATAGTTTCCACATCATCGCCCACAAAGAAATCTATTTTGATGCCTGCTACTCCCTTTTCTTTTAAGGAAGTAAATTCTTTTTCTCTATCTTCGGGCTTATTGAGGCGATACCAAGGAGTCGGAGCTCCTGAATTAGGACCCGCCCAATTGGTACCAGAATTATACCATACAAAAGGCTTTACTCCTTTAGACAATGCGTAGGCGATGGCATCGTCCAGGTTTCCACCATTACTCATCACATCCCATTCAGCATCAATCAAAGTGTAAGGCCACTTCATTTCTGCGGCAAGGTCAATGTATTCTTTTACTATTTGATAATCGTTAGAGCCATGATTATATGCCCAATAAACCCATGAAGCTGGGGCAGGATGCACCCAAGAGCTAGCATCCACTTTTGCAGGCTCAGACACATCTGTCACGAGAGTAGACTCAACAATGTCACTAAGTTGACCTATCATCATCACTCTCCAAGGAGAGACCCAAGTATCATTGAAAGCTAGCGAATCCGAAGCAAGCACCACTTTGTATTGCTCTTGGTTATTTTCATTATCAATCCATGAAGCCGGGTGATTTCTCTCAATATTTGCTTCTGTCAGCAGCATGAACAAAGACTCGTTAAGTTCCACAAGAGCAGGATAGCCATAGTTGTGCTTAGGCTTTCTTGGACGACCGAAACCACCAAAACTGTTATTGCTTGCACTTCCATCTTCAGTTAGCGGATAGAAGGCTTCGTAGCCTGGATCATAGCTTTGCATCCAGCGTTTCAAACCATCGGCAACAGGGTAAACTGTCTGCTCTGAGAATACCATATCATCGCCTTTACTATGAAGGGTATAGCGGAAAGCCACACCATCATTATAAGCTCTAAATGTCACATCCATTTTTGCTTTTGCTTCATTTTGGAAGGTATATGTTCGCTCAGAGGCTTGATTGACGCAATGCAGCCTCTTCCCTATTAGCATCTGATAATCATCAGTGATTTGTTTTGGTTTAGAAGCAGCCACCAACTTAACTTCTCCTGACCAGTCATTTGAGGCAGTTATATATCCCAAAGCAGCATTATCAACAATCAGTTCGTCTCCGTAAAAAATGGAAAAAGACGCCTGAGGCTCTGCATCAACAGAAAGATTGATTTTTGTATTTGGTGAACTGAGTTCATTGCTAACACAGCCGGATAAGCACAAGGCAGCCAGCAAGATGACAATAGTTATTTTTTTCATAGGTGTTTTAGGTTTAAGTCTTTGCAAATTTATTACATTTGTATAATTAGTCAAACTATAATCTTATGAAAAAACTTATCTTATTAATCACAGCAATTTCAGCTTGTACAGTGATGAATGCGCAGCCTTCTGCCTACAACCTGTCTGAGCGTGAATTTCCGAAAGTCAATCCAGACAAATCGGTAACATTCTCTGTTTCTGCTCCAAATGCAAAGGCTCTTTCTGTCGAACTCGGCGGTTCTTACCCAATGACAAAAGATGAACAAGGCGTTTGGACTGCCACAACAAAGCCACAAGTAGATGGCTTCCACTATTATTCACTATCTGCAGGAGGTGTGCAGTTTGCAGACCCTTCTACCTACACATTTTTTGGAATGAGCCGTTATGCAAGTGCCGTTGAAATTCCCGGTGCTGCTGATGCAGCTTTTTACACTCCAAAGAAAGATGTTGCCCAGGGCGCCGTCCGTTCAGTAACTTTTTATTCTGATGTTTGCGGCGAATATCGCAGGGCTTGGGTTTATACTCCTGCAGAATATTCAACGAATTCGAAGAATCGCTATCCTGTGCTTTATTTGCAGCATGGTGGTGGTGAAGATGAGACCGGTTGGCTCTATCAAGGCTTCATGGATGTCATATTAGACAACCTTATTGCCGAAGGCAAAGCTGAACCAATGATTATTGTTTGCAACTGTAATGCTTGTAACTATGCCGGCCAGGAAGGTCGTGGTGGTGATGAAGCATTTTATGATATGATGCTAAAAGATTGTATTCCTTTCATTGATAGCAATTTTAGAACTCTTTCTGACAGAGATCACCGCGCCGTGGCAGGTCTTTCATGGGGTGCGAAAAATGCTTATGATCTCGGCCTTGGTCACCCTGAGCTTTTCTCTGCAGTGGCCGGTTTCAGTGGCATCATCGTTATTGGTGAATTTCGTCGCGCCGGCGGAGGAGCACCTGGATACATGAATGATGACGAACTCCTTACTGCTTTCAATGGTGTCTTTGCAGACCCAGAAAAATTCAACAAGGACTATCATTTGCTTTGGATGGGTAATGGCTCAGTCGAGGGCAACAACATACAAGGTATGCACGAAAAGCTCGCATCAAAGGGCATCAACAGCGTGTTCTACCAGTCAGAAGGCACAGCTCACGAGTGGCTTACTTGGAGACGTTGTCTTTATGAATTTTCTCAAAAATTATTTAAGTTCTAAATGGAGGGTTTGAAAATGAAAAAAATATTAACTATTGCTGCTTTATGTGCTTTGTTGCTGTCGTGCAGCTCGAAACAAGTTGTTTATGATATCACCGGCAACAAGATTGCCCCTGTGACCGAGTCCCGTCCCGCTACCACCAATTTGGTGAATGGCCAATCTCAGATGATTAACCCTGACCTCAGTGTGACTTTTACAGTAAGAGCCCCAGAGGCAGAAAAAGTTCAATTTGACTTGGGAAAGGTTTATGACATGGCTAAGGGTGAAAACGGAGTTTGGACAGTAACTACAGACCCTCAGGTAGTTGGTTTTCATTACTATTTTCTCATTATTGATGGTATCAGAGTTGCTGACCCTTCAAGCAAATTGTTCTATGGTTGCAGCATGATGTCCAGCGGTGTGGAAATCCCTGAGGCTGGTGAAAGTTATTATCTTCCTCAAGAGGTTCCTCACGGAGAGGTTCGTATGCAACGCTATTGGTCAGAGCTTACTCAGGCTTGGAGAATCTGCTATGTGTATGTTCCTGCAGGCTATGATGACAATTTGAAGCAAAGCTATCCAGTGCTTTATTTGTTCCACGGCGGTGGAGAAGATGAGACAGGTTGGCCAAATCAAGGTATGATGAACAACATCATGGATAATATGATTGCTGCCGGCCAGGCAGAAGAAATGATAGTAGTGATGGATCGCGGCTATGCCAAATTAGCTAATGTTACAGAAAGCGGTCCTCGCAATATGTTCAACTTCGATGGCGTATCTAAAGTCATAATGGAAGAAACTGTTCCAATGATTGATGCTAACTATCGCACAATTCCTGATCGCAAACACAGAGCTATTACCGGCTTGTCTATGGGTGGTTTTATCAGTTGGAATATCGGCCTTACCAATCCTGATGCTTTTGCTTATGTGGGTGGTTTCAGCGGCTCTGGTCAAGTTCGCAGTGATGACCAATTTCCTACTGCCTATAACGGCATCTGGGCTGATGTAGAGGCTTTCAACAACAGCGACACTTTCTTGTATGTAAGCACTGGCACAGAAGAGCCAGGACAGATGTACACCGGAGTAAATGCTTTCCACAAACTTCTTGAGCAAAAAGGTGTAAATCACGTCTACTTTGAATCTCAAGGCACTGCCCATGAATGGCTTACATGGCGCCGCGCTCTCAAAGATTTCTCTACTTATTTGTTCAAGTAATATTTTATTAGTTATTAACAATAGAGGGTGACTTAGTTGACCCGAACCCCGAAAGTTAGACAAAAAACTTTCGGGGTTTTGTTATGTCAAAATTAAAGAGACACGGATATGCAGAGAGATTAAAGTATATGCATATGTTGGAAGATGGCTACAGTCGTAACTACATCCACACCAAGTT
>JAAZCF010000342.1 GCA_012513425.1 Bacteroidales bacterium | reverse complement strand
ATCAAAGTTTGTATGGCTACCTTCAAGAAATATATGCAAAATACGGATTATACACTGATAAACTGATATCTGTGGTTCGAAAAGGTATTCAAGGTTTGGAAGAAATTCAACAGATGATGACTGATTTTAGAGAGCATCCTGCCAGCGAAATTGCAGGCTCAAAGGTAGTTGAGGTTATTGATTATCTGCTGCCTGAGAAGACCGGTCTTCCAAAGTCAAATGTTCTTCAATTTATCTGCGAAGATGGCGCAATAGTGTCTGTCCGTCCTTCCGGTACAGAGCCAAAAATCAAATTTTATTTTGGAATTAAGGGTGATAATCCTGCAGAAAAAATGGATGCAATTGTCAAACAATTTACTGTTTAAAAGGCAACTTTTGCAGATTAATTAATCTACGTTTTTTTTCTTTTATTTCACATTTGCGTACATAATCATCATACGCCTCTTTGACTGTGTCCGCCCAATTCTTTGAGAGGTCTCGGAAAGCTCCTTTGCTGACTGTCTTCAATAGTTCAGGATTGCTCAGGATATAGTCAATTTTTGCAGCATAGTCATCTTCGGAATTGTCACTGAAAAACGCATTGACGTTTTCTGTCGCTGTTGAGGCCGTCTTTGCTCCTTTCAAGAATAGAGTTGGAGTTGATTGAGTTGCTGCTTCAATCTGCACCAAAGAGTTCGCATCATAGAGTGAAGGGAAAAGGAAGAGTTTTGCTCTGCAGTAAATCTTCTCCAGAAGAGAAAGATCTTTTACTGCTCCACAGAGAATCACTTCTGAGTCTAAATCAAGACTATGTACCAACTCTTTCAAATCTGACTCATGCCTACCTTGACCGACAAACATCATTTTGAATTTTCTATGATATTTGTTTTTCAGTATTTTAAGTGAGCGGACAAGAAAATCAATATTTTTGATGAAATCAATGCGGCCTACAAAGAGATAGACATCTTCGTCAGGCAGAAGCTGATAGCGCTTGTTAATTTCTTCACAAGCTGATTTTCGGTCTACGACAGGCTGATGCTCTGTGGCATTATACCTTACTTTACAATAGGATTCCAAGCCATAATCTATTTCATATAGATGTTTTATGCTGTCATTTACCGCCCAACACTCATCACATTGATTATACACATTCATTACCATGAACATAAATGCTTCCTCAAATACCTTCAATTTAAGATTCCTATTTGCATCTTGTGCCAACTGCGAATGGAGAGTGGCAATAATGGGCACTTTATGAAACTTGGCATAATTAACTCCTGCCAGCCCAATAGAGAAAGGGGAATGAATATGCACAATATCAAGCTTGCTCAACAATAGATCATTCAAAAATTTAGGGTCCAGCATTGGCGTCGGCAATGAATAGTCAAGCTGTTTGATTGGAACAGAATGACATCGTATCACTTCATAGGGGAGATTTGAATCATCTTCCCCGTCAAGATGCGGAGCAAACACCACAACATCGCACATTTTTGATAGATGTCTGGCATAGTTATCTACTACTTTGATGACACCATCGATCATTGGAAAGAAAGTGTCAATAAACAAACCGACTTTCATATTGTTACTTCATTAATATTTTAATAATTGAATCTTTAGTTGAGGTATATGGACGATATCTCATCATTATGTCCGGCCATATACACTTTTTGACAATGCTTCGGTAATGTGTGAATGTGTCGAAGCTGAATTTTCCGTGATAGGCTCCCATACCGGAGTTGCCCACTCCGCCGAAAGCCATGTTATGATTGGCCACATGAATGATGGTATCATTAATGCATCCTCCTCCGAAAGAACAACTCTCTAGCACCTTTTTTTCGACGACTTTGTCATTTGTAAAGAGATACAAGGCCAGTGGCTTTGGTTTGGAGTTTATATATGCGATGCATTCGTCAATGGTTTCTACGGAAATGATTGGCAAAATCGGCCCAAAAATTTCCTCTTGCATTATTGGGGAATCA
Source organism: Bacteroidales bacterium (assembly GCA_012513425.1). Classification (GTDB taxonomy): domain Bacteria; phylum Bacteroidota; class Bacteroidia; order Bacteroidales; family UBA932; genus Equibacterium. The sequence continues at coordinate 737 of JAAZCF010000342.1, read as the reverse complement.
AAGCCAACATCATCTAATATGGTAAAATCTATGTAGCGTTTGGATGCATCTGTTACGCCACCCAATACAGCTTTACCACTATCAAGCAGGCGGCTTACCCTTGCATAGTGTTTTTCATTAATTATTACTGGCATGTCTGAAGTGTCGAGAGTTGGAAAAAACTGTTTGAAGGCCTTTTTGCATCCTTTAATAAAAGCAGCTTTTACATCCTTATTAACTAAAACATAATCAGGAGCAATACAGGTCTGTCCGGCATTCAGTATTTTTCCAAATACAACCCTTCTGGCTGCTATCTCAATAATGACAGATTTGTCGATGATAACAGGACTTTTTCCCCCTAGTTCAAGTGAAACAGGGGTAAGATGTTTGGATGCGGATTCCATTACCAATTTGCCTACAGCTACACTTCCTGTGAAGAAAATATAATCATATTTCTCTTTTAAAAGAGAATTGTTTTCCTCACGGCCACCCTCTACGACAGCAATATATTCTTGAGAAAAAACTTGTGAAATAACTTTAGCAACAGCTTTGCTGGAGTGTGGAGAATAGGCACTAGGCTTGATAATAGCACAGTTACCTGCAGAAATAGCTCCAATCAACGGAGATAGACATAATTGAACGGGGTAGTTCCATGGAGACATTATAAGCACTACTCCATAAGGCTCTGGCGATATGAAACTGGTGGATTTGAAGTGAACTAAAGGAGTAGGGACTCTCTTGTTGCGCATCCATTTTTT
>JAAZCF010000341.1 GCA_012513425.1 Bacteroidales bacterium | reverse complement strand
TCTGATAGATGAATTCGGATTACAGAAAGTTCGCAAGAGCTATGGAATTCAACTTTCCGGAGGTGAAAGACGTCGCTGCGAAATTGCTCGTTCTTTGGCGATTGATCCAAAGTTTATTTTGTTGGATGAGCCTTTTGCCGGTGTCGATCCTATTGCAGTTGAAGATATTCAGCACATTATTGCCAAGCTTAAGACTAAAAATATTGGCATAATAATTACTGACCATAATGTCCACGAAACTTTGGCTATTACAGACAGAGCATATCTGCTGTATGATGGAAGTATCTTGGAAAGCGGAACTCCTGAACAATTGGCAAATAATCCGGAGGTTCGTCGCAAATACCTTGGTCAAAATTTTGAGTTGCGCAAGGCAGTTCTTCATAAAAGAAACAATGAGTAATTAACTTAAATATTTCTATTCACTATGGCAAAAATCTTCGACGAATTCAAAACCTTCGCAATGAAGGGTAATGTGCTAGACATGGCTATCGGCGTCGTCATTGGTGGCGCTTTTGGAAAAATAGTATCATCATTGGTAGCAGATATCTTTATGCCATTGGTTGGTTTATTGGTTGGTGGTGTGGATTTCACTAGTTGGAAGTTTGTGTTGTCACAAGCAACAGAAACGAAGACAGAAGTCGCTATCACTTATGGCAATTTTATTCAAGTAATTTTTGATTTTCTCTTTATTGCTTGGATTATCTTTTTGTTTGTGAAGAGTATCAACAAATTGACAGCTAAGAAGGAAGAAGCTGCAGCACCTGCACCTCAAGAACCTGTTACTCCAGAAGAGATTGTTTTACTTCGCGAAATTCGTGATTCATTAAAGAAATAGTAGTGTTTATTGCTGCTGTTCGCTGCAATACTTCTTAATGACACTATAGGCATCAGCTGCGCCCATTTCTCCGGCCAAGCTCATATCAAGACAACCTTTTTCTTTGTCTTTCAAATATATGAGCACTAGTCCTCTATTGTAATAAGCCTCAGGAATATATGGGTAAAGCTCGATTGCCTTGGTGTATTGGCTAATTGCTCCGAGTAAATCGTCACTCAAGCATAGCAAGTTCGCAATATTATAGTAAGTATAAGGAAAGTCAGGAGCAATTTGAGACGCCTTCATAAAATCGCTGATGGCTGCAGAATAGTCATAACTGCGAGTATTATTGTCAGAAACGGTAGTTTTTGTAGTTGCAGAATTATCTAGTGAAAGTACCCTTATGTTATTGTCCATAGATGAAATAAAGTCTGTCATCTCTGCTTGAAGAGCACCTCTATTTATCAAAATAAATTCATTGTCCTCCGACTTCTTAAAGGCTTCGTTGTAGCAATTCATGGCTGTGTTGAACTGATTTTGTCCGGCTTCCAAAATGGCTTTGACAAAAAGGTTCTTTGCAGAATTTTCTGTGGCAATGTCCCTGTTTATAGACAATAGTTTTGCTGGCAAGTCATTAATGTATTGCTTTTCAGTGCTGAGTTCCATTGGCAGTGATATCTCTTTTAGAAAATCATCCATTTTTAAGTAAAGCAATTTACGGGACACTGTAGTGATTTCAGAACCTGGAGTTGTGGTAGATAGCGTAAACTGATATAAAGGCTTTAACTTTATGTCAACATCTCGATACTGCAACAATTCATTGTCAAAGTTCTTTTGAGCAAAGTCAGCATCAAAATCTATGAGTCGATTATAAGTTTTTGTAG
>JAAZCF010000340.1 GCA_012513425.1 Bacteroidales bacterium | reverse complement strand
GCTCGTGAGGCATAAATAGCAGCTGTATAACCCGCAGGTCCGCTTCCAATAATAAGACATCTGATTTTTTCCATATACTTATCGCAATCAAAGGGCAAAGGTATAAAAAAAAAAGCAGGGCTGACAGCATCAACCCCGCATTTTTAAAAATTTTGTATTATTTATTCTCCTCTAGCAATTCTTAATGCTTGAGTGGCAGTATAATATTTAGCAATCATACATGGTTGCTCCCAATCAGGTAATTTACCTTCGCTGAGATATTGCAGGAAGTCTTCAGTAACTTGACCAAAGTGGGCCTCATGACCAACTCTGTAAGAAGCGGGAATAGAAACATGCCATTGTTTGTCACCGATTTTTTCTAGCTTGATGTCAGAATATTTGCTTTCCAACTCAACAAAACGAGCTTCTAAAGCAGCTTGATATTCAGCACCGCCTTCGATAGCCTCAATATAAAGCTCAGGCTGCCATTTTTGCTCTTCACCCTGGCGAATTACAATGTCAGCTTTTGTGCCATGCATCACGCAATAATGAGTATCACCGCCACCAACAGGAGCTTGATAGCGCCATAATGCTACAATTTTGGCATTCAAACCTTTAATTTGCCAATTAATTTCACCATTTTGATATTCTTGAAGCATATCGTCTTTCACGTCTTTCATCAAGTAATCAGGATAAGCAGCAAGACCCGTAGCAGCTTTGAACTGATCAAAAGTCAATGGCTCTACCCAATGTTTTGCTGAAGTAACTTTTATATCTGATATCTTGATCGCTTGATTTGGAAAACACTGCCATTGAACCAAGTCAATCAAGTGGATACCAACGTCTACTATACTTTCACCTTGTTGATCTACATCAAAAAACCATGCAGGACGAATATTTGGCTTACCTGCCACTTCTTTGTAAAAGTGGTGGACGCTTTCCATTTCAATACCTGGGTTCTCAGGAGTGCCTTGAATTTGCTCGCCGTAAACGTCATTAAAAAGTGAAAGTTCGCGTTGAAGGATGGTTGTTATCTCATTGCGCTCAGTCATGATATCATACAATAGCACACCCTTTTTATTTGCAATTTCAAAGCATTCTTTCAGCATTTCAAAATTATCAGCATTGATTGCCATTGGTTTGTCTGACAAAACATTAATGCCGGCTTCCAAAGTTTTTTTAAGGTATTCGGTCTTTTTTAAATTATTACCGGCAGTTACCATTACATTGGCTTTACCGTCTGAGATCATTTTTTCTAAAAAATCATCCCCAGTATAGACAATTTCATTCCATGAAGTAGGATTGTCTTCGCGAGTATTGAATGCTTCAATTTTAGCAAGGTGCGATTGTAAATCTTCTCCAGGATTTGAATATACATACACATCATTGCTGACATTTGGCAAAGATGTCTTTTGCACAAGAGCCGCATGAAAATGACCTGGGTCCAAAGTTGCAATCACTACTTTATTTTCTTCCTGAGCTGGTTGAGAACAGGCACATACCATAAGAATAATGGCTAATGATGATAAAATACTTGTTTTCATTTGATTATTTCACAGTTACTGTTGGGGGAACTCCAAAATCTCTCCAAATGGTCTCAGCTTTCTCAGGAGTCATTTTACCATCATAGGCAAAAAATCTATACTTAAGAACGTATGTTTTGTGAGGTTCAAGATTCCAATCCATATTCTTGGTCGGAACAAAGTTCATATATACATCACCACGATTACCATTTTGTTGCTCATTCCAAATGCGCATAGGCTCTGGGTGATTGTAATTTTGAGGGTTACTCATATATAGCAGACCTGCATAAGTATCGCCATCGCCTGTACCACCATTTGTATACAACCAACGTCCAGAAGTATTATCTATTTGTTGACGAGTTAAGCCTTCAGAACTTACCATTTCAGTGTTTCTTTTGGTCCAAACTTCGTTTGCACGGAAACCAAGACCGGCGTAGCGGTACTCTTTTAAAATAACAGGAGAATCGCCAGGAGTCAGGTTTGACTCAAAGTCCCATAGGTAACCGCCATCAACATCATATACTTTCACTTTCCAAATCTCACGCATGATGATTCTTTCTCCTTCAGGAGCAAAAACCACATGGTCAAGAGCTGCATTGAATCCAGCAAATACATCGCCTTCGTAAACAGCTTCAACATTTACAGGACGGACTGTACCTTGGCCTGATCCAAGATTCCAACAATCATATGTCTTGCCTTCAAACTCAAGAAGAGTCCAAGGATTCCAAATACCATAGTGATGGCGATGGTCTCTAGGTTGAATAGCAGTAAGTGTGAAGCCTGAAGGAGTATAAGCAGGGTGAATATAACCACCACGATCAAACAATTTATCAACACCTTTTGGAGATTTATTGATATAGTAGTTATATTTCAATACTTTATTTCCTTCTTTTTCCAAAAGAACTGCACCATTATCATCGATGGCGGCCATTTTTGGCTCAGCACCTTTGGCTTTAATTTTCTTTGCAGTAAAAGTACGTTGTTGACCTTTCGCAGTATTTCCTGACAAAACAAAAACCAATTCAGCCGTGTCTCCATCTAAATATACTTGGCAAGGGATCTCTATGTTGCGACCTGAGGTTGTCTCAAAGAGACGAACATCATTATTGCATCTGAGATTCATTGTTGATACGTCTGCCCTTATCACACAATTGGTGCGATCATAACTGCCTGCATTTACAGTGATATTTAAACTGGCAAATGATACAAACGGTATTAAAAGAGCAATTAGTAATAGTCTAAATCTCATAATTCTTAGATGTTATAAGGAGCTCGCATAGGACGTGATAGCATAGCATTAGCCTCATCGTCATTGATAAATCTTTCATTAATTGGATCCCAGTCGAGTTTTCTGCGGAGCTTCATAGCAATGTGCTGCAACAAGCAAACTGAACAAGAACGATGAGCTACCTCTGCAGGAGATACTGTCAATTGACGAGATTTAACGCAATCAAGGAAGTTACCATGTTGGTCTTCGCTGACATATAGATGAACATCTTTCTCTCCTAGAGGCTCAGTAAGAATGTTAGGGTCTGAAGCCTGAAGAGCTTGGCTTGATGAGTTAGTTTTAGGATCACTGGCAGTTACTGTATAACGACCACGGCAAACGAATATCCATCCATCTGTTCCTTCGAAATAAATACCATTTGGCTTTTCAGGGCTATCTGTACAGCCTCTTACGATGACGCCATCAGCATATTTCATTTCTGTGTGGTATTCTCCGTGAACATCCCAAAGACCGCTATGAGCAAACTCAGCTTCACCATAGACCTCAACAGGGCCACTATATTCCATACCCATGCCCCAATGAGCAATATCAAAGTGGTGAACTCCCCAACCGGTAATCATACCTGCTCCGAACTGCTCGCAACGAAGCCAACCTGGACGGCCATATCCTTTCTGAGGATGAACACGATCTTCTGTGTAATAAACATATGGAGTAGAACCCAGCCATTTTTCGTAATTGAAGCCGGCAGGAATAGGCATTTCGGTAGTATTTCCACCAGCAGGGTCACCTGGAAGACGAACCTCAACAAGTTTAAGTTTACCGATACGACCACTGCGAACCAATTCGCAAGCTACTCTAAACTGAGATGAAGAACGTTGTTGAGAACCAAGTTGAAATACTCGACCAGTTGCATTAACTGCATTACTCATCAAACGACCTTCTTCGATTGTAAGTGAAGTTGGCTTTTCAAGATAGATATCCTTTCCGGCCCTTACAGCATCAACGGCGATTTTTGCATGCCAATGGTCAGGAGTACATACGATAACCGCGTCGATATCTTTGTTTGCAAGAACATCTTCGTAGTTTTCGTAAATAGTAACTGTAGGTTTTGGTTTTCTGTTCTTCTCACAGAAATTTTCAACCAAAGTTTTTGCATCTTTTGCACGATTTGGATCGAGATCACATACTGCCACCATATTACAAACATCAAACT
>JAAZCF010000339.1 GCA_012513425.1 Bacteroidales bacterium | reverse complement strand
GGAATTTTACCTTTTGGATTGAAGTTAAACATACCATAGAGCCTCGTGCTCATTGAGATACCAGCTGAGTAGTTTTGTGTAATGCCGAAAGAACTGAATTGATCAGTTAGCTGGCTAATAAGTTTATCAGCCTGGGCATCGTAGGTCATCGTATTTTCCCTGAAAAACCAATTCATGCCATAACTTACAGAGGGTGAAAAATTTAAATATTTCAGTAGTGTAAACTGAGGCAAGCCAATGGCAAAACTATGAGTCATACCATTGTTGAGTTTATTAATCAGATTTGGATCTTTTAATTCATTAATCTTAAATGCAATTTTATTTTGCAGAGTAGTATTATAACTTAAAGAAATCTGCTCATATATCTTTTCTTTTCCAACTCTTACCTTCCTCTTGAATGGATAGAATCTGTTCACATTGAAAGTAATGTTAGGAAATGTGATGGAGTATGAACTATCCCTTGAATTTTGGCTATGCAAAACATTTACCGATATATTTCCAAATGGAAGAGTTTTGCTGTATGAAATAGAAGAAGATGTTTGGTTCTGCATCACCTCTGATACACTTCTTGAGTTGAATTTGTTGTTGGAAGGACTTGAAAAATTTACAGAAGCTCTGAAAGAAGTACCTGGCTTGGCTTTGGAATCCTGGCTGTGAGACCAAGTAAAGCCAAAGTTTGTGGATTCGTTATAATCCGCAGAACCTCTTTCACCTGTGATATCAACAGAATACTTCAAGTTGATAGAGCCATCAAAAGCATATCTTTTCTTATATCTGCTAGTCAAATTTCCTGACCATGATCCATAAGAGTATATATCTCCGGTAAGAGAGATGTCAAAATGATCGCCAAGGACAAAATAATAGCCCAAATCTCTCATATATAAGCCACGAGATGTTTCTTCGCCGAATGTTGGAATTAAGATACCGCTGGCCCTGTCAGGCATATCAGGAACAAAACCGAATGGAAGGGCAAGAGGTAGAGGTACATCCGCAACAACCAAATAAGCCGGACCAAACACAGTTTTCTGAGATGGTTTGGTCATAATTTTTGCCGCAGTCATTTTTAGGTAGTAGTGTGGATGTTCAGCATCGCAAACTGTATATTGTCCTCCAGCAATATTGATAGACTGATCAGGCAACATTTTTAAAGTTTCTCCTCTCAACTCACCTTCTGACTGTTGGGTGATCATGTTTTTGATTTTGGCTTTTTTGGAGTTGAAGTTATAATAGACTTCTTCCATAGTGTAATTAGTGCCATTCATCGACATGGTTGGTTGTCCGACCCATTCACCATCATAGTTCTTGCTGCCTCTGGCAAAAACTATGTTATTATCTATGTCATAAGCCATATAGTCGGATTTGATGTCTATCTCGCCATAGTTGACAGATACATCGCCATAATAGTATATGATATTGCGACCATCATGGAGGTCTTCAATTATTGAATCTCTGGCAGTTGAAAAAGCCGGCCTTTCGAGCATACTTTTTATGAGCGGTATGCTGTCAACCTGCTCAAGAGCACTTGTTGTAACATTCAGATAATCTGAGGACGGGATGCTGTCATGTGGTAGAATATTGTCTGTTGATGAGAGACTGTCAATAAGCGGCATAGTAGCTGTGCTGTCAACAATATCCTGAGCAGCTGCAATATTGAACAATGCAACTACAAACAAAAGGACAGACGATAAAAATAACCTCAAATGTTTCACAAAATTTAGCTATCTTTGCAAAAGTACAAAGGTAGCAAAAATCCTCAACTAATATGCCAAAGCGAATAATTATCATTGCATTAATTCTTTTTTGCTGTACATATTCTACCACAGCTCAGTCTTCAAAAGTTCAGTTAAAAACTGTAGTAATTGATGCAGGTCATGGAGACCATGATTCCGGGGCTTTGTCTAAGGATTCAAAAATCAAAGAAAAAGATGTGGTGTTGGATATTGCCTTGAACCTTGGCAATATGATTAAAGAAGCCTATCCTGATGTGAAAGTCATATATACCAGAAGTACAGATGTGTTTGTTTCTTTGGAGGATAGAACAAATATTGCAAATCAAAATGATGCAGACTTATTCATCTCAATCCATTCAAACTCTGTTCCTAAAAATAAAACAGCTCCTAGTGGTTGTGAGACTTTCATTATGGGTATGAATAAAAGTGCTTCAAATATGGAGGTTTGTAAGATAG
>JAAZCF010000338.1 GCA_012513425.1 Bacteroidales bacterium | reverse complement strand
TGAGGGGCCACTAAGCATACGGGCATGATTGGTGCGCAGGTGAGTCTGCCTTTCAAGCCATTGCAAGGCATCAGACACCGGTTTGGAGAAATTGTTGATATAATCTATTTCGTTCATTACCTATAGATGAGATATGAGAGTTTTTCTTTTGCAAAGATCTCTTGCGCGGCCTTCTGAATGTCTTCAGAACGGATAGAGTTAATTTTTTGCTTTATCTCTTCTTCGCTAAGATATTTTCCATAGCAGAGAGTACTTTTACCTATGGAGAGAGCTTGGGCTTCTCCATTCTCCATTGAAATGGTATTTTGGGCCAAAAGTTGCTTCTTGGCAAGCTGCAGGGCCGTCTGACTGAGAGGAATGGTGCGAATCTTTTCCAACTCATCTTCTACCAAAGCCAAGCATTTGTCAACGTTGCTTTTATCGCTGCCAAAATAGATTGAAGCAACGCCGCTTTTTGCATATTGGGTGTATGAGGCTTCAATAGTATAAACCAAACCCTTTTTCTCCCTGAGTGAACTATTCAGTATTGAGTTTGATGATGGCCCTCCTAATAGGTTGCAAAGTAGTATGAGAGGGAGTCTTTTGTCGTCATACAAGCAATAAGCCGGAGCTCCGATGATGCAATTGCTTTGATGGTTTTTCTTACAAACATCTTTTCTAAAAATGTTCTCGACTACATCAGGAATATTAACATTTGAAGAAAAAGACTTGGTGGAAATATATTTATCCAGAAGTTTTTCAGCAGAAGCGGCAATTTTGTCAAAATCAAAATTTCCAACAACTGAAAAACTCATATCGCAAGGATAAAATGCAGTTGAAGTATAGATCTTCAAATCATCAGATTTGATGCCTTTCAATGAAGAAACAGTGCCAAGAATTGGACGCGACAAGGGACTACCTTCGAACAAAAATTGTTCAAAATCATCAAAAATATAGTCAGAAGGGGAGTCTTTGTAGAGACTGATTTCATCAGCCACTACACTTCTTTCTTTATCCAATTCTCTTGCTGAATAGATTGAGTCAAAAGCTAACTCAAATATCAAATCTATGGCTTTGAGAACATCTTCTTTCAGAGTGGTGGAGTAGATGACAATTTCTTCTTTTGTGGTGTATGCATTCAACTCTCCTCCAAGCCTTTCAAGGCGATTATTTATCGAACTTGCGCTTCGCTTTGAGGTGCCCTTAAAGAGCATATGCTCAGTGAGATGGGCCATACCACTATGTTCTGCCGGCTCTGAGGCAGTGCCTCCTTTTATGGTGAGGGCACAATAAGCCACAGCGGAACTACTTTTCTTAAAAGAAAATCTCATAGAGCCTGCAAGCAGGCCAATATTTTCGGCTTCATATCTTTTCATTGCGGCCGCAAAATTAGATAAAAAGTTTGTATATTTGCAGTTATGGCACAATTCATTGTTTCAGCGAGAAAATACAGACCGGGCAACTTCGAAACGCTTGTCGGTCAGGATAATATTGCCAAGACTCTTAAAAATTCAATTTTAACGGGACAGTTGGCTCATTCATATCTTTTTTGCGGCCCGAGAGGAGTTGGAAAGACTAGCACGGCTCGAATCTTTGCCAAGACTATCAACTGCGAAAATCCCGGCCCTAACATTGAGCCTTGCGGCGCTTGCGAATCATGCAAATCATTTGCTGAAGGCCGTTCTTATTGTATCCATGAGCTTGATGCTGCCAGCAACAATTCAGTAGACGACATCAGAACACTCATAGATAAAGTGAGAATACCTCCTCAGATTGGCAAATATAGTGTCTATATCATTGATGAGGTTCACATGCTTAGTCAGTCTGCTTTCAATGCGTTCTTGAAGACTTTGGAAGAGCCGCCTGCTCATGCCATTTTTATTCTCGCAACTACAGAGAAGCACAAAATATTGCCTACCATTTTGTCACGATGCCAAACTTTTGACTTCAATCGTATTTCAATCGAAGACATGGTTAAAACGTTGAAAGGAATTGCTGCAGAAGAAAAAGTCAATATCAGTGATGATGCTCTGCATATAATTGCTCAAAAGGCTGATGGCTCTATGCGTGATGCTTTGACTCTTTTCGATCAGACAGTGGCTTTTTGTGGTAGAGATATTACCTATGAAGCTGTGATTAAGAATCTGAATGTATTGGATTATGAATACTATTTCCGATTGACAGATTGTTTTCTCAGTGGAGATTATCCTCAAGCCCTGATGATTTTTGATGAAATATTGTCAAAAGGATTTAATGCGCTGCATTTTATTTCAGGCCTCAGTTCACATTTAAGAGACTTGATAGTATGTTGTAATAGTGCGTCACAATCGCTGATTGAGTTAGCCCCTTCGTTAGTCGTCAGATACAAAGACTATTGCAAAAAATGTGGCCTTAGATTTTTGTATGAATCTCTTGAAATCACTACTGTTTGCGAAGCTTCATATAAAAGCAGTGGAAATGGCAGGTTATTGATTGAGTTTGCCTTGATGAAAATGTGTATGAGCGTGGCTTTGCCTGCTGCCCTGCCTGCAACACAACAGCAAAATACAGCAGCATCAACAAATACTGCTCCTGCATCGCCTGCTCCTGCAACTGATTCTATTCCAACTCAAAAAGTTGCCTCAGAACAAATTCAGCCAAAGAAAAGTGAAATTGCTCCTTCGAAATCTTCAATTTCAAGCTTGTTAAAGCAGGCAATGAAAGCAGAAACTCCGACAGATAATAAAGCCTCTAATGAAGATGAATTGATGGAGTTGATAGATGAGTCTGACGACAATTTGACTGAGGAAAAAATTCAAGAAGCATGGAAAAAATTGACTGCGGACGTAGATAACCCTCGTATCCGCTCTGGTTTGTGTAATTACAGCCCTATTTATGATATCGATTCTCACCATGTAACTCAGTTTGTTCTCAACGAGGCGCAAAAAGATTGGTTAAACCGACATATGCTTTTCCAGTTGCAAAAGAATCTTCAACGAATTCTTGGAAACAATACCCTGATTTTAGCTTTTGAAGTGAGACCTCAGCAAGACGATGGAGAGAAAATACCTTATACAACTCGAGAAGTTGCTGCTGCAATGCGCCAAAAGAATCCTGAATTGGGCAAGATGGAAGAGAGCCTTAATTTGGAAATAAAATAACTATATGAAATTATTTTGTACCAACCTAGTAAAGAAATACGGTATGCGTACCGTTGTGAAAGATGTGTCTATTGAGGTTGAACAAGGTGAAATTGTGGGACTTTTAGGCCCCAATGGTGCCGGAAAAACAACCAGTTTTTATATGATTACCGGCTTGATAAAGCCAAATGGCGGAAAGATTTTTCTTGATGAAGAAGAAATTACCGAATTACCCATGTATAAAAGAGCTCAAAAAGGCTTAGGATATTTGGCTCAAGAAGCATCGGTCTTTCGAAAAATGAGTGTGGAAGACAATATTATGTCAGTTATGGAGATAAAAGGTTTTCCTAAGGCAGAAAGGAAAAATAGGCTTGAATCTCTGATAGAT
>JAAZCF010000337.1 GCA_012513425.1 Bacteroidales bacterium | reverse complement strand
TCAGCTGCAGAGCATGGATACCACCTACAACTACAATTTTTACGATAATCCTGCGATGAAAGAAGATGCTGATGTAATTGGTTTGGGTGTTGCGGGTTCCGCTCAGATGAATGCCAATTTCTTTAAACGAAATAGTCTGAAGGAGGCCAGTTTCATGGAGCCTTATATGGATTATACTTATACGCCGGAAACCCTACCAATGTATAATACCAAAGCTCCATACACAGAATTGGCTTATTGGGGCAACCCTTTCATCAGTAAAGAAAGAGAAGAATCAAGTGTAAAAATTCTTTCCACTCAAAACATAACTCCGGCAATGAATCTGACATTGCTCTATAGACAATATGGCGGCGCCGGATCTCTCGCCAATGAGAAATCTAACTCTCGCAGTGCTGTGATAGGAATCAATTATCTCGGAAAGCGATATGAAGTAAATGCTGCTTATGTTGGTCAGACAGTCATTCGAAATGAGAATGGAGGTGTACATGACTCTTTTTGGATTGTCGATACAACCATTGATAACAAAGCAGTTGAAACAAATCTGAAGAAGGCTTCAAATATTTACAAAAAGAAGACGCTTTTTCTCACTCAGAGTCTTTCAATACCGATGAATTTTTTCAGAAAAGACGCAGATTCACTTGCGCTTGGAGAAGGCACAGCGGCCTATATCGGCCATAGCTTGGAATATTCAACCTATTCTAAAACCTACACAGATCAAATATCCAGTGATATAGAACGCTCATTCTACCGTAATCAATTTAATATCAACGAGGCTGCAAGCTTTGATTCTTTGGGGGTGCGTAGATTTGAAAACAAACTTTTTTTAACTCTGCAACCATTTTCAAACGATGCTGTCTTGGGCAAGGTTACCGCAGGCTTGGGCTATCAAATATTGACCAACTATTCTTTCTCTCCCGAGTACTATTTGAGCGGTAATAAGAGCAATACATACCACAACAGCTATTTGTATGGGCAGGTTGAGGGTATGCTGAAACAATACATTCAATGGGATGCTTTCGGAAAGATGTACAGCTCAGGCTATTATCTTGGAGATATGGAATTGGCTGCAAATTTAGCCCTTTCAATATATCCTATTACAGGAGGCATACATCTCAAACTTCACGGAGAATCATCTCTTCAAGAGCCTGGATATTTCCAGAAGCACATTTATTTGAACCACTATCAGTGGAATAATGATTTTTCCAAGGTATCTACAACTAAGTTGGAGGGTAGTATAGAAATTCCTCACACTGGTACAAAAGCTTTCTTTGGCTATGCTTTGATGGATAATTTGTGCTATTACGATTCTCTCTCTGTGGTGCGTCAGCATGACAATCCAGTGCACGTTATGTCTGCTGCCTTGGAACAAAACATAAAATTATGGGCATTCCATTTTGATCACAGACTGTTGTTTCAATTAACTTCGGATTCTGAAGTAATGCCTTTGCCAAAATTTACTGCAAATCTTAGATATTATTTTCAATTTCCGATTGTCAAAAATGTTTTGGAAATGCAATTGGGTGCTAATGCTGTGTTTCACACCAAATACTTCATACAGGGATATAGTCCTGACTTGGGAGTTTTTTATAATCAACGTGTGAAAGAATGGGGAAACAATCCTTATTTCGACTTTTTTGCAAATATGCAATGGAAGCAAGTCAGTATTTTTGTTAAATATACAAATGGCTTGTATGGATGGCCTGGAAGTGATTATTTCACAGCTTCAGACTATATTCGAAACGGAAAAACTTTGAAACTTGGCGTATTTTGGCCTTTTAGCGTAAAGTAATATGAAAATGGCTCACACTATATTAAGGTATGGGCTGGCAATTGTCCTTTCTTTGTTTTTGCTTGTAATCAACTTTATTACAATGCAAGATAGTAGCATTTCTCGCGATGATGTCAACGATTTGCGTTGTTGCATTGCCATTACAAGCAAAATTACTTCATTGAGCAGCCGTGGTGTAGGATTCAGCTATGAATTGTTAAACTATTATGCTGATGATAACAATAAGGCAATTAGTTTTACACCTTTTTCATCTGAAGCAGTGTGGGATAGCCTATCTAGAGGAGATATTGACATGATAGTGTTTGATTATGATGATATTGAACCCGACAACAAGTATCTAAAAAATGCAATTGTATCTGTTCCTCTTAGAGGTCGCATTTGCGTTGCTATCAACAAAAAAGAGAATAATCTAGTAACTGGTTTCAATTTCTGGTTAAGTACTTTTAAGGATACTCGCAGTTATGTGTTGATTACCAACCGCTATTTTAGATCATATCAAACGACTTCAATATCAAATACCAAATCCAGAGAATTATCTCCATATCAAGATATTATAAAAAAATATAGCAAATTTTCCGGTTTGGACTGGGTACTTGTGTCGGCTCTTGCTTATCAAGAAAGTAGATATTACATGGGAGCGCAATCTGGCACAGCACATGGAATCATGCAAATCAAACCTAGCACAGCCTCTCTTTATGGTGTTGATGATGTGTATACTCCTGAGTTGAATATTAAAGCCGGAACTTTGCACATGCAATACCTTATTCGTCTCTATTCAGACGAAGGCTTGGATTCTCAGAATGTTATTAAGTTCGCTTTGGCAGCATATAATGCGGGAGAAGGTCGTATTGCGCAATGCCGATCCCATGCGGCTGAAACTGGCTATAACAGCGACGATTGGGATCAAGTCGCAGCATCGTTGGCTACTCACCCTACATTTGTCGGAACTCAAACTATCAAATATGTGGACGACATTTTGTCTAGATATGAAGATTTTCAAAGTTTGTTACAATGAAAATTTATAGATATATAGCTTCAAAGATTCAGACCAAAACTGTAGCTGATAGAAAGATAAGCTCTATGAGCTCAAAAATTGGACTTATATCAGTGTCGCTAAGCATCTTTGTAATAATTGCAGCTGTTTGCATAGTTAGAGGATTCCGCAACGAAATCAGGTTCAAGACATCCGGTTATATGGGAGATATAGCCTTTGTGTCACCAGGCCAAACTCCAATAAATGAAACATATCCTTTTGAAGATTCAATATCTATTATTGACGATATCTTGGCTAAACCATATGTAAAAACTATACATAGAGTTGCATATTCATCCGGCCTGCTTAAAGAAGGAGATGAACTCATGGGTTCATATTTCAAAGGAGTAGACAATGATTATTGCTTTGATTTTTTTTCTACATGCTTGGAAGAAGGAAATTTGCCAGATTACAGTCAATCTGAGCCTTCTAAAGAAATACTTGTGTCCAAAACAATTGCAGATAAAATGGGCTATAAGGTTGGAAGCCAAGTGCAGACTTTTTTTGTGAAAGAAGGCATTGATTATCGCAATTTTATGGTTTGTGGTATTTATGATGCACAATTGGAGGAAATTGACAATAGTATGATTGTGGCTGACATTCGTCACTGCCAAGCTATCAATGGATGGAATGACAACGAAGTTTCCACAATGGAAATAGTTTTGCAACCCAAGAGCAATATTGATCTATGCTATAAAGAACTGGAAAACTATATGTTTTTGAATCTTACAGATGATGATCCTTCAGTGTTTTTGATGAGCGTCAAACGCATTTTTTCAAACTTGTTTGATTGGCTCAATCTGTTGGACTTAAATGTTGTGGCTATTTTGTTGCTGATGATAGCTGTAGCAGGGTTTAATATGATATCCACGCTGTTGATTATCCTTTTTGAAAATGTTTCAGCAATAGGTTTGCTTAAGGCCTTGGGGATGACATCTTCAGCAGTATCAAAAGTGTTTAGAAATGTGGCACTTAACATAGTTGGTAAAGGTATTGTGTTTGGTAATTTGGCTGCAGTGGCTCTTTGTGCCGTGCAAAAATATTTTCATTTGATAAAACTAGATCCGGCAAGTTATTTTGTAAAATACGTCCCTATTGAGCTGAATTTTCCTCTAATATTATTGATTGATGCAATAGCAATTGCTACAATTATGTTGATTTTAATGCTAACTTCAGCTTTTGTAGCAAGAGTCGATCCTGCCAAAACACTTAGAATGGAATAATATGGAAAAGCACATTCAAGAACTCATAAATGCTTTTGAAATTCATTTTGATTGTAAAGTGAATTCAGTGAATCGTCTTGCTGAAAGTGGCAGCAACAGACGTTATTATCGCTTAATAGGAGAGAATGGGAGTGCTATTGCGTGCATTGGTGCACAAAAGGCCGAAAACAAAGCTTTTGTGGCGATTGCAAAGAATTTGAAGAACGCCAATATTAATGTCCCTGAAGTGTATTTCTTTTCAAAAAATCAGTATTGTTATCTTCAACAAGACCTTGGAAACATTAGTTTGGCTGATGCAGTTGATGATGGTTGCTTATCCGGCCACTATTCTGTCGCCCATAAAACTTTGTTAAAAAAAACTATAGCTGAATTGGCTCATATTCAATGTTCCGGCGCTCAAAACATGGATTGGTCTGTTTGTTATCCACAGAGCAATTTTGACGAGAATATGATTGCTTGGGATCTGAATTATTTTAAATATTGCTTTTTGAAACTCAGTGGCTTGGAAATAGACGAAGTGGCTCTCCAAGCTGATTTTGATATGCTTTCAACTCATTTGCTTTCAGTGCCTTCAGACTGCTTTATGTTTAGGGACTTTCAGAGCCGCAATGTGATGTTACTGGATAATGAGCTATATTTTATTGACTTTCAAGGCGCACGCCGCGGACCTGTTCATTATGATCTAGCTTCTTTTGTATGGCAGGCCAAAATGCACTATTCTGCAAAATTTAAAGATAGTCTCATAGAATGCTATTTAACAGCTTTAGAGCGTTATCGTCCTGTTGACAGGCAAGCTTTTTATGCTCAATTTTTGCATTTTTCTCTTTTTAGATGCCTCCAGGTTCTGGGAGCTTATGGTTTTAGAGGACTATACGAGGGTAAAGAGCACTTTCTAAAGAGTATATCTTCGGCTTTAGATAATTTGCTGATTATTAGCAAATCTTTGGGTTCTCAATTTCCGTACATTCGAAAATTAGCAAAGAGTTTAACCAAAGATAATCGCTTCGTTTATGACGAAGAATATTTT
>JAAZCF010000336.1 GCA_012513425.1 Bacteroidales bacterium | reverse complement strand
GAAAATATTGGTCACTATGGTTTGGCTTTTCCTTTCTACACTCACTTTACATCACCTATCCGCCGTTATCCGGATATGATGGTACATCGTCTATTGGCATTGTACACCTCAGGAGAAAAAAATCAAGACAAAGACTATTATGAGCAATGCTGTCAATGGTCTTCTCAAAGGGAACAAATTGCTACCGAAGCTGAAAGGGCCAGCATCAAATATAAAATGGTTGAGTTTATGCAAGACAAGCTGGGACAGGTATTTGAAGGTAGTGTCAGCGGACTCACTGAATGGGGAATGTATGTTGAAATTGAGCCTACCAAAATTGAAGGAATGGTGTCAATTCGCGAAATGAGTGACGATTATTATAGTTTTGACGCAGATACCTATAAGATAATTGGAAAAACAACCAAGAATAGCTTTACGTTAGGCGATAAAGTAAAAGTAAAAGTTGTCAGAGCCTCTTTGGAACAAAAAATACTAGACTACGAACTAGTCTCAAAGATAGAGCTCGTGGAGAACGTCCAATGATCGAATATTGAGATTCACTCCTAAGTGAAACGATAAATAATGAATGATTTGCTCACAGAAGTCGTTTCGTCGACTTCCTGTGAGTTTTATTTTCATAGCCTCCTCAAAAGAGAGAGTAGATAATTGCGTTACTAGGCTCAATGATTCCGGTTGAAACATTTCTGAGCCGTCAAAAACGCCTTCATAGCTAGGTCCAAACCCCATAACAGTACATAGACCTACTAAAAACCATAGTTGAAAATTTAGAGTCTCATCGCAGTTTTCCAAGGTTTCTATTGCAGTGCAAAGCCAATTGAAAAGCCGCTCATCGGAGCTTTGCTCACAAACAGAGCGGTAGAGTACTTCGCTGATAAACAAAGCCATAGAGCTTTTATGAAGATTGCTCCTGAGCGAATCGAGAGACGCACACGGCACATATTCTTTTATGAACCCTAAGCTGCTTTTTGGAGAAAAAGAGCTGACGATGTCAAGCAACGCCAAAGGATGGAATTGGCTTATTTTTTTGTTTTTACCTATTCCCCTCAATAAATAGCTGCAACGCCCGCTGGTTGAATCAATGGTATGCACAACCATTGACGAATCTCCATATTTTGTAAGATGAAGGACTATTATTGATGATTGAGTAAGTGACATACCAATTTGTCCATAGCTTTTCCTCTGTGAGAGATTGAATTTTTTTCCTCGATAGTGAGCATAGCCATTGTGATTTCCATACCTTGTGGTACAAACACAGGGTCGTAACCAAAGCCAAGTTCACCACAAGGTTCCAACGAGATGTGTCCTTCACAAATACCTTCAAAAGTGCTAAGTTGGCCATTTTCTAACAGAGCAACAACACATCTGAATCGAGCCGTTCTTTGCTCGTATGGCACACCTTCCAGCTCATGCAGTAATCTTTTTACATTATTGACGGGATTTTTAGGCTCTCCGGCGTATCTTGCCGAGCGCACCCCAGGAGCTCCATTCAAAGCATCAACTTCCAGCCCCGTGTCGTCAGCAAAGCAATCTTTGCCAAACATATCCCAAATAAATTGAGCTTTTTCAATGGCGTTTTCTATAATAGTTTCATGTGTTTCAGGCACATCATTTGTATAACCGAGGTCCGCTGGTAGTTGTAAAATAAAAGTATCGCCAATCAACTTTGCAGCTTCAACCAGTTTATTGTGGTTGGCAGTGGCGAAAATCAGTGTTTTTTGTATTTGGGGCATTTGTATTCTAGAAAAAGTGCTCAAAGATAAAAACAAAAGCTTATTTTTGTAGGAATTAGATTGTTTAAAAATGAAAAGAATTATTACGATTATTAGTACCTTGATTCTTTGTCTTGGGCTCCATGCCCAATCTGCCAATTTTACACTTGGGCAGAGCTTGGAAATTCAAAACTCTATATTAAAAAGTCTTAGTCAGAACTATGTGGATAGTCTGGAATATGACAAAATGATGCGAGTTGGCATTAATGCCATGCTTGACTATATTGATCCTTACACCACGTATTTTCCAGAAGAAAATGACGAAGATGTACAAATGATGACAACAGGTAAATATGGTGGCATTGGCGCTGTAATAAAAAAGAGAGTAGGTGGAGGTGTCATTATCAATGAACCTTATCCGGATTCTCCGGCTGTCAAAGCCGGTCTTATTCCCGGGGACACAATCATTGCTATTGATGGAAAGCCTGTTTTTGAAGAAACATCTCAAGAAAGCACTGACCGTATGAAAGGCCAGCCAAATACCAAGGTCACCTTCAAAGTGATAAAAGGCATGACAAAAGACACTATTGATGTTGAGGTTACACGAGAGATAATACACCGCTCTGATGTCGAATATAGCGGAATGTTGCGCGACTCAATAGGCTACATCATTACTTCAGGATTTACACAAAATGTAAGTGAAGAAATTAAAACTATTGTAAACGACTTGAAGTCTCAAGGTGCCAAAAGACTTGTTCTAGACCTTAGAGGTAATGGTGGAGGACTTATGGAAGAAGCCATCAAAATCGTTTCTTTGTTTGTGCCAAAGGGAACTTTGGTAGTGTCATCGAAAGGTAGAAACGAAAGAATGAACGAAGAATATTATACAATGGACAATCCGATAGACACTCTCATTCCAATCATGATAATGGTGGATAATGGCAGTGCATCGGCTTCGGAAATTGTAGCAGGAGCTATGCAAGACCTTGACAGAGGTTTTATAGCAGGAGCTAAGACATTCGGAAAGGGATTAATCCAGAGTATTATGCCAACTGCCTACGATGGTACGGTCAAAATCACAACAGGAAAATACTATACTCCAAGCGGAAGATGTGTTCAAGCCATTGATTATAACCACCGCAATGCTGATGGCAGCATTGAAGCTATTCCAGACTCATTACGCAACGAGTTCCGTACAAAAAATGGCCGCATTGTAAAAGATGGTGGTGGTATTACTCCAGACTTAGAGGTCGCCAGCAAGCTTTACAGCCGTCCTACTATATCTGTGGCCTTGAATGGCATTACTGATGATTTTGCTGTGCGTTATCGCACAATGCATGAATCTATTGCTCCTGCTTCAGAGTTTAAAATCACTGATGCAGAGTATGCCGATTTTGTGGAATTTGCTTGTACACAAGAATTTGATTATCGAAGTGGCATGCAGGCTCAAATGGACCAATTGATAAAGGCTGCTAAGCAAGACGGCTATTATGACATGATGAAGACTGAAATAGAGGCTTTGGAAAAGAAGTTGCAGATGGATAAAAAGGAAGTTTTGATGGAAAAGAAGAGTGAGATAAAACCTTTGCTTGAAGGACAAATTGCTGTGAGATATTATTTTTTCCCTGCAGCACAACAGGTAAATCTCAACTATGACTCACAGCTCAATGAATGTCTTGATAAATGGGCTTTATAGATAAAATTTTATTCCGCAGCAGCACTGTCGATTTGCCTTCTATCTTGCAGGGCAAAGATGTCTTTATCATCATTGATAAAAAGGTTGAGCAACTTTATAGTACATTATTTCCTTTTAAAAAAGTTTATATTGATGCTTTGGAGGAAAATAAAAGCCTCAATACCGTCCAATCTGTGATAGACCAACTAAGAAATATGGGAGCAGACAAGGAAAGCTTTTTGGTTGGCATAGGTGGGGGTGTGGTAATGGATATTACCGGCTTTGTGGCAGCTATTTATCAACGTGGAGTAAAATATGCCCTAATACCAACTACCCTTCAAGCTCAAGTAGATGCTGCTATTGGAGGCAAGACAGGCATAAACACCTTTGGCTACAAAAATGTAGTTGGAGTGTTCAATAAGCCCGATTTGGTATATATCTGCTCTTTCTTTTTAAAAAGTCTCAGCCGAGAGCAAATGCTCTGCGGAGCTGCAGAAATGCTGAAAATATTCATCATCAAGAGTAGTCAAAACTATAAGGCAGCAGTTCGATATTTTACGAACTATCAAAGTTTTGATTATGACACAAAAGATGCTTTGGAGTCTTTGATTGTTAGCGCTGTTAAAGAAAAGTGCAAAATAGTTGAGTCTGACTATAAAGAACAAGGCAAGCGCATAGTGTTGAATTTAGGCCATAACTTCGCTCATGCCATTGAAAAAAGTTCTTCAGGAGTAGTGCCTCACGGCTATGCTGTAAGTATCGGCATAGTGATGTCAATGAAAATTGCTGAAATAATGGGCAAAGTTAAGCCACAAGTAGTAGAAAGCATTGTTGCCGATTTTGAAGCCATTGGCTTGCCTACCAAAACAGATATAGATATCAAAGTGTTAATTGATGTGATTATGAAAAGTTGTAAAAAAGGAGAAACTAGCATTAAGCTAATCATTCCAGAAAAAATATCTTCTGTTGATGTGATAACAGTGGATTTGAACAAGCTTTTTACGATTGCAGAAAGTATATCATAATGAATAAAATCTTTTGTCATAGTCTCACGGAAGTAGACCTCAATTATTGTATTTCTTACAGGCATTTTCTCAAACAAAATGATGTTGTGGAGCTTCGTCTCGATAGTTTGGACTTTGGCGAGGAAGACATCAAGAAATATTATCTTGAGACGAAAGGTCTTACAACTATCGCCAGCTATAAATATATACCAATAGAAGATGATTCCTTGACAGATGATGATTTATCCGAGGCGACTCATTTGCTTTCCACAGCGATTATGTGTGGGACCACAATGGTTGATGTAAGCATTGATTACCCTCCCAAAGAGAGAGATTGGCTCATCCATTTGGCCATGAACTATCATTGCAAGCTAATCATTTCCTATCACAACGATTATGGCTCTCAGTCTGTCTCTGAGCTAAAGACCATTGTTGAAGATGCTTTGGCTCTTGGGGCGGATTATGTAAAAATTATTACCACAGCCCGACATCCCGCACAGACAAAGAATGTACTTTCTTTATACGATTTGTTTCCTGATAAAAATTTGATTGCATTCGCTACGGGCACTTCCGGTAGTTTATCAAGGATAGAAGCTGTTGAGAAGGGCTGCCCTTTCTATTATGTCGCGCCAAGACAAAGCCGTTTAAGCACTGATGGACAGCCTACATTTTTTGATATTCTGGACAAAGATTTTAAGAAAAATGTTGGCAGCGCATCTGCTGCTGGCAATTGGAATATTGGAGCAATATGGGTAGTAATGGGTATTACTGTTGGAGAAAGCTTAATTAAAGATTTGCCATTAGACTCCGACCAAGCTTCGTGTGCAATTTTGGATGTAATTGACAAAGCTGGAGGAGATGTTGGCTATTATGTGTTGGGAGACTCTGACGATGAGATGGCAGATTTTTCGGCTCAAAGAAGTGTTACTTTTGGTTTTGAGTTCGATTTACGGTCAGCTCCAGAGTTGATTGGTCCACTTATCTTACTTGGCCTTAGAAGCGAAGGTACTACTCGTTTGCTGCATGTAGACAAAAATCAAATGATGTATGTGAAAGCTTTTCAAAAAGTGGGGGCAAATCTGAAGATGGAAGGGGAAGATTGCATATTAATCAATGGTGGTTTTAATTTTTATCTCAAAGGAGGAAAAACCTCTTGCTATGGTAATAAATTGTTAGCAATGTCTTTGTCGGCAGCCAGATTAATTTCCAGCTCACAGATATACATAGAGGGCTTTCGCTCAGTGGAAAGGGATTGGCCTTTGTTCAAATGTTAATTTTTATGTTTAAAACTTTAAGGGCAATCATAGCATAAGCACTCCATTTATGTTTTAACTTGCGTAAAGATTTTATGAGGCGGTGGCAACTTGCTTCCGTTTCGGTGTATACTCCTTAAAACCAATTATGATGAAGAATTACACATTTGAAGAAGCTCTTCTATGCTCAAAAGCGTACTTCAAGGGAGATGAATTATCAGCTTCTGTATGGGTTAACAAATATGCCCTGAAAGATTCTGCCGGCTACATTTATGAAAATAGCCCCGAACAGATGCACCAGCGCCTTGCCGGTGAGTTTGCGCGTATTGAGAAAAAATACAAGAATCCTATGACGAAAGAAGAAATCTTTGACCTTCTCAAAGATTTCAAATATGTCATTCCTCAAGGT
>JAAZCF010000335.1 GCA_012513425.1 Bacteroidales bacterium | reverse complement strand
CTGTTGTACCATCTTCTTTTACAATTTGTCTGCTTGGAGCAAAACCTTCGATACCATCAGCAAGAGATACTACTGCGCCTTTATCGTTAAGAGCTACAACGGTACCTTCTTGAATTGAACCAACAGTGAATACTGTTTCATATTCTTCCCATGGACTCTCTTCAAGTTGTTTGTGGCCAAGGCTCAAACGACGAATTGTCTGATCAACGTCAAGAACGACAACCTCGATAGAATCACCTATTGAAACGATTTCACTTGGATGTTTAATCTTCTTGGTCCAGCTAAGATCGCTGATATGAACCAAACCTTCAACACCCTCTTTAAGCTCTACGAATACGCCGAAGTTTGTAATATTGCGAACGATTGCATTATGTTTGCTGCTGATAGGATAATTTTCAAGAATATTTTCCCATGGATCTGGTTTGAGCTGTTTGATACCCAATGACATCTTGCGCTCGTCGCGATCAAGAGAAAGGACAACAGCCTCAACTTCGTCACCTACTTTGAAGAAGTCTTGTGCACTGCGTAGGTGCTGGCTCCAGCTCATTTCTGAAACGTGGATAAGACCTTCTACACCTGGCTGAACCTCAACAAAAGCACCATAGTCAGCGATAACGACTACTTTACCTAATACTTTGTCACCAACTTTAAGATTTGGATCGAGAGCATCCCAAGGGTGAGGTGTAAGTTGTTTGATACCAAGAGCGATACGCTTCTTAACATCGTCAAAGTCAAGGATAACAACATTAATCTTCTCATCAAGAGTAACAACCTCTTCAGGATGATTGATGCGACCCCAACTAAGGTCAGTGATGTGGATAAGACCATCTACGCCACCAAGGTCAACGAATACACCGTAAGAAGTGATGTTCTTAACGACACCTTCAAGAATCTGACCTTTTTCTAGTTTAGCGATGATGTCTGCTTTTTGAGCCTCAAGCTCAGCTTCTATTAGAGCCTTGTGTGAAACAACAACATTGCGGAATTCATTGTTGATCTTGACGATCTTGAAGTCCATTGTTTTGTTTACATAAATATCGTAATCTCTAATAGGTTTGACATCTATTTGTGAACCTGGCAAGAATGCTTCAATTCCGAATACATCAACTATCATACCGCCCTTAGTGCGGCATTTAACATAACCTTTAACGACTTCGTCTTTCTCGCATGCCTCATTAACTCTATCCCATGAACGGAGTGAACGAGCACGCTTGTGTGAAAGAATCAGTTGACCTTTTTTGTCTTCTGAAGTTTCAACATAAACCTCTACTTTGTCGCCGACAGCGAGCTCAGGGTTATAACGAAATTCGTTAACGCTGATGACGCCTTCGCTCTTGTAACCGATGTTAACGAGAACTTCGCGTTTGTTGATTGAAGAAACGACACCCTCAACCACTTCACCTTCGTTTATGCGAGAGAGAGTTTGGTTATAAGCCTCATCTGTTGATTTTTTGTCAACACCTGTAGGAGTGTCATTCTCAAAAGTTTCCCAGTCGAAACTGTCGTTACTTACTGAAGCGTTGCTTTTGCGTTTTGGCGAATCCATAACGGCCTCTTCAACAGGAGCTTCTTCTTGCTCAATGATTTGTTTTTCTTGTTCCATAATTGTTTAAATCTTTAATTACCAAGTGGTTAGACATTATTTATATAGCCTTTATACAAAAGGCGGGCAAATATACCAAAATTATTTGATTTTCAAAAACTTATTTATAGCAAACGTCTTTTCCTGAAGATAATAATTGAAGCGACAACTGTTATCAACATCAATGCTCCAACTATCACTATATCAAAGAAGTCACCGAAAAGAGGAAGTTTAATATTCATGCCATAGATACTGGCAATGAGTGTAGGAGGCATCAAAAGCAAAGACACCATAGTAAAGATCTTCATAATCTTGTTCTGTTCCAGATTAATCAAACCCAAAACGGTATTTTGAAGATACTCCAAACGTTCAAAACTGAAATTCGTATGATTGATGAGAGAAGAAATGTCTTTAAGCAAAATTGACAACTTTGTATTGATTTCATCCGGAGTTTTCTCGCTTTTCAAAATACTTGAAATAACCCTCTGCTTATCAACAATATTCTCTCTAACCAACATAGTATTTTCTTGCAGTTGATTGATATCAAGCAAGAATTCGTCTCCAACATCTTCACCTAAACTTACTCTCTTGCTATATTGCTCTATTTCCTTGGACATTAACTCAATCATGTCGGCGTCTAAGTCAACACGATTTTCCAAGATACCAAGCAAAATATGGAAACCCGTAGGATAGATTTTTCTGCCGGCCAAAATACGTCTTTGAATGTCAGTAAAACTGCGTAAAGGCACTTGGCGAACTGACACAATAGCCTGTTCACGCAGAATAAAAGACACTGACTCCAAGTTATAATTATCAGGGCCAGGAATCAAAAAGTTTGAGTTTACAAATATTGAATTTTCGTTTTCACTGTAGCGAGATGAACTCTCAATTTCTTCTGCTTGTGCTCGGCTCTGGAGTGTGGTATCAAGAAAATTTTCAACGGCGCGCTTTTCATCGCCGCTTGGGTCATACAAATCAAGCCAAAGCAAATCTATGACCTGTAAAGAGTCAAGAATGTCCACAGTTTTTGAAGTTTCTATTGTAGAATTATTTGTTTTGTAGAATATTGCGATCATAATCCTCGGTATTAAAATGGTTCCACATTCTGCATATCTTACAGAGTGGCCATCCGGATCGAGGACTTGTTTTTACGAATCTTGTGTTAAGTACACAAATCATGCTTTTAGTTTCTACAAATAATTACTCAGATTGGCTGCAAAGAAAGATTAAATTTTCAACTTATGCAACAAAATGAAAGAATTAAGCGCTAATCAAAATTTTCACACCTATAGCAATCAATATCAATCCTCCCAGTAAAGCACTTCTACTGCCGATAATTTTGGATAACAATTTACCTTCCACCAAGCCCAATTCACTTGATAAAGATGTGACAACAGCCACAATTAAAGATGATATCAAAATGCGATTCAAATCAAAAGAAAGGGCTGCCAAAGACACTCCGACGGCCAAAGCATCGATAGATGTTGCCACTGCAGCAAAAAAAAGCTTAGCAGGACTCAGCAAATCTACTGAAGCTGAAGTTTCACCGTCTTTAAGGCTGTCAATAATCATTTTGCCTCCAATGAATAATAGCAAACAAAAAGCCACCCAATGATCAAAAGCCTCAATGTAGTGAATAAAACTGCTTCCCAAAAGCCAGCCCAAAAAAATAAACAGACCTTGCACGAAGCCGAAAACAGAAATGATTCGGATGTCATGATTAATAGTTCGTTTGCTATTACTTGAGCCTTCCACTAAACTAATAGCTATAGTATCGAAGCATAATCCCACAGCCAAAAGAAATATTTCAAAATATGACATTTATCAAAAAATAAAAGGTTGCCGATTAGTAATAGATCTGCCAAGAGTCAGTTCATCGGTATATTCAAGGTCATCGCCAAAGCCAACTCCTCTTGCAATAGTGCTCAGTTTTACATTATATGGTTTCAATTGGCGGGAGATAAAATATGAAGTGGTCTCCCCTTCCATTGATGTGCTCAAGGCTAAAATCACTTCACTGACCAAACCGCTTGCAACTCTTTCTGCCAACTCTTTAATTTTCAAATCTGCTGGACCCACACCATCAATTGGAGAAATTATACCACCAAGTACATGGTAAAGACCTTTATATTGGCCTGTATTTTCAATGCTCAACACATCAGAATGGCTTTCAACGACGCAGACTATTGTATGGTCTCTCTTGCTATCATTACAAAAAGGACAAATTCCGTCATCACTCAACATATTACACTGAGGACAGAACTTGATATTATTTCTAAAATCTACTATTGTTTTTGCAAACTTTTCCACATTGATAGTTGGTTCTTCCAAGAGATGTAGAGCCAACCTCAGAGCGCTTTTGCGACCTACCCCTGGCAATGTAGAGAGGCTCTCAACTGCCCCAGAAAGCAATTTTGAGCTATATTCGTTTTTAAACATGTGATTTGCAATTTTCAGCAGCCTTAGCAACCGATCCGTATTTCAGTAATAATTCTTTAGCTTTTGCTGCATCTTTTATGCGAGTGCGAGCCATTAAAGAAGCTACTGCTTTGTTCATAAGTTCTTCGCTGTTTTGTTCATCTTGAATCCTTTTCTGAGCATGATATTTTGCCAAAGCATCTATAGGACTGCGAAGCACAGTACCCATGCTCACTCCTGAAGTTCTTACACATTTTTCCAGTATTTCCTTGTAGGCATAAGCCACGGACCCGACAAAATGAACATTATAGCGACGATAATCATATTGCATGACATTTACATGCAAAAACTCAGCAAATGCATCGTTCACTAGAGAGTTAATAAAGGGATGATTTCTATATTCCACTATAAAAGGAGAAAAAGAACCCAAGAAAGCACTTGGAGCCTGTTCGCGATAAAGCTTTTGAACTATTGCAGCATAGTCAAGTCCGAATTTTTTATCGAACTCCACTTGGATTGCTCTAGGAAGCAAACCTTTAATATAAGCTTTCAAAAGGCGCTTTCCCAAGTCTGCACCGCTGGCCTCGTCACCAAGAATATAGCCACCAGAATGTACATTTTGAACTATTCTAGAGCCATCATAAAAACAGCTATTTGACCCAGTACCTAATATGCAGGCTATTCCCGGCTTATCTGAACATAGTGCTCTAGCGGCTCCAAGCATGTCTGAATCAACATACACCAAATCGCAATCAAAAACTTGAGAAAAAGCCAACTTCACATTATTTGCCGCCTCGCCGACGACTCCGGCACCATAAAACCAGATGCTGTCTACATGCTTGCCACTAAGTGGAAGCACTATCTCCTGTAACGCTTTGACTATTTCATCATTACTTACATAAAGAGGATTCAATCCAGTGCAAGCAGCTTTTTGAACTTGCCCCAAATTGTCAATTATTCTAAAATCAACCTTGGTGGAGCCGCTATCACATATTATCATCATAATGTTAAAAATTAAAACTGAGGCGGATCATATAATTTCGAGGAGCCTGAGGATAATAGCCAATATCTTCACCATAAGCCCAAGCATCAGCCACATACAACTTGTTCAGTAAATTATCGGCAAAAATAGAGATTTTTA
Source organism: Bacteroidales bacterium (assembly GCA_012513425.1). Taxonomy (GTDB): domain Bacteria; phylum Bacteroidota; class Bacteroidia; order Bacteroidales; family UBA932; genus Equibacterium. The sequence continues at coordinate 3,992 of JAAZCF010000335.1, read as the reverse complement.
TATTCTTTCGGAAACTATAAGAAAGCGATTGTGACAAAAGAAAATATGCTGGAAGACTGCGTTGCTCAGATTGAGTGTTGTCAATATATTGTTTGCCGACATATTTGAAAGTAGTTGCCAAAGTCAGTTGAGGAATTGGAGTAAATGAAGTAACTGCTGAAACCACTGCCGATGGTGACATTGCCAATTTTTTCAAACCCTCTTCAAATACTATTTTATTACCTGAAAAAGCGGCATTTGCATCTATTCTGACCCATAATGCCGGACTATATGCAGCAACCAACTCTACTCCTCTTCTATAACTGATTCTCACATTATCTTTGATCATATAGCCGGTGGAAGACAACTTTCCTGTTGTCACCAATTGATTGTCATATTCCATAAAATAGGCTGCGGCTGATGCAGAAAAATTCTCGGATTCATACCTATAGCCCATTTCGTAGTCTGTCATCTGCTCAGGCTTAAGATCTTTTTCCATTTTAATAGCATCTTTTATGTCGCCTCGACCTGGTTCTTTATGCCCCACTGCTATTGAAGCGAAGATGTTAGCATGTTGAGAAAATGCGAAGCTACCTCCGAACTTTGGATTAAAGAAATTGTAAATATGACGACCATTGAGCATAGTTTGATCATCATCCGGGCCTTCCATCAGGTAATTAATATGTCTGTATTGCAAATCACCATAAATATTTAGACGATCGGTAATATCTACCTCAGCCCTCAAAAAAGCAGAAAAGTCTTGCTTCAAGGCATCATTTTCATACCAAGGATTTTCATTGACAGAGCCTTGGTTTTCTCTCCAAATAACCTCACCAAGATGTTGTCCATCATAGACTGAATATGATAGGTTAAGAATAGCCACTAAAATATCTTCTTTGAGTTTAAGGTTTGCCACAGCAGCATAATAGTTGCTATTACCGTATTGGCGGCTCACATAATCCTCCTCACGATCTTTATAATTCTCATAAAAACCTCTTCCAGAAGTGTAATTTAAAGTTGTACTAAGGCTGAGTACGTCAGACAGACTGGCGATATCAATAATCTGAAAATGATTTTGGTTAAAATTGTCTGATTCATTGTCGTAATAGCTGATATTTCCCTGTGAGTCAACATACTCTCCTGCCGGATTATAACGCCTGTCAGTAATCATCTGCTCCATAGAAATGCCATCCCAAGTTATACCGGAGTGCTGTTGACCATGCAAAAAGTTAAACTTAAGAAGATTGTTACCTTTATACCAAGAACCGGAAGCCAGCATAGAGTTAAGCTGTGCATAAGCATTGCGAATGTAACCTTGAGTGTTGGCATAATTATATTTTACATTGAAGCTCAGACCGCCGGGAAGCCTTCCTGATGCTATTGAAGTATTTAGGATAGCAGTGCGGAACGAACCTCCGCTCAAGTCAATTTCCACAGAGGGTTTATCCTCAGGCAGAGCAGTCTGCATATTTAGGCTGGCTCCAAAGTTTCCGCTGCCGACTGTGGATGTACCTACTCCTCTCTGCATTTGTGCTGAATTAAGCATGCCTGCAATTGAAACTATATTCACCCAAAAAACCTCTTGGCTCTCAGCGTCATTAAGGGCAATACCATTGAGGTTGATGTTGGTACGGCTGGGATCACTACCTCTGACTCTGAATTTGGAATAGCCAAGGCCAGTGCCACCTTCGTTGGATGATACCACAGATGGCATCAGACTGAGAGCCATCGGCAGGGAGTTAATTGGGCTAAGTTTGTCCAATTGCTCTTTGTCCATTTGGGAGTAGCTTACCGGAGTTCGAGCGCCTGCTCGCATGGCAGTGACTACTGTAGAATCAATTGTTAGATGAGAAAGATTGTCTTCAGGAATAGATTGTCCTGCACAGACATAGGGCAGCAAGATTGCTGCAGCAATAAAAAGTTTTGTTTTCATTTAATTTTCCTCCGCTGGTATTAGCCAGATCAGGTTCGCGGGTATTATCTCAGCTTTTCAGCACCCCGAATTGTTAATAATTAATATTGATTATTTTGAGATTTCTTTTGTTTTAATCTTATACATATTAGGCCAATATTTGCCTGTAATAAATAATTCTTTTGTATCAGGGTTCCATGCAATGCCGTTCAGGACATCAGTACGAATGGTTCGCTCACTGTTTGGTAATATGCCACTGCAATCCAATAGACCCACCACCTTGCCACTTTTTGGCTCAATTATCACTATTTGATCTTTGCCATAGACATTTGCCCACACTTTTCCATCAATATACTCCAATTCATTCAAATATGGAACAGGGTGCCCATTAAGAGTCACCTGCACCGATTTTTTTTCAGAGAAATCATTTGGTTCCATATAGAAAAGCTGCGACGAACCATCACTCATTATCAGAAATTCTCCATCTGTGGTAAGACCCCAACCTTGATGACGATTGGGGTGCTTAGCTATTACTTCAAAGCTATCAGGGTTCATCACAAATACCACACCCTCCATCCAAGTGAGCATATATAGTTTATTATTGAAAATGACGCTTCCTTCTCCAAAAAATTGCACATCGAAAGGTTGTTTCTGCAAGGCCTCACCATTCGGTAGATTTACTCTGCGCATTGTAGTCTCTCCGTATTGTCCGGTGCTTTCATATAAATTACCATTATGAAAGAAAAGACCCTGAGTATAAGAAGACACATCGTGTGGATATACCTGCTCAACAGAATAGCTGTAGTACTTGAGTTGTTCTTCTTTACATGAAGTATTCAGAATAACCACGAGTAGAGATAGAAGATAAAGCTGTTTTTTCATATCGGAGCAAAGATATAGGTTTTTTTCTTATTTTTGCGCCACAAAAGGAGAATTGAGCTATCGGGGGTTAGCCCCAGGAAAGTCCGGACAGCATAGAGCAGCATCCTGTGGAAAGCACAGATAGGTGAAAGCTTATGTGTCGTGCAACAGAAAACTACCGCCTTTTATTAGGTAAGGGTGAAAACGTGAGGTAAGAGCTCACGACGGTCTATGGCGACATAGATTGGGTGTATGCCGATGCGCTGCAAGGCCATGTATACTGACAGTTAAGGGCTGCTCGCCCGTTGTCAGGGGGTAGGCTGCATTAGATAAATGATAGCTCCGCTTCGGCGGTACAGAATTCGGCTTATAGATTCTCCCCAAAGTTAGAGGAGGTGACGAAAGTCATCTCCTTTTTTTATTTGTGTTAGAGGCATCAACAAAAAAAGAGAGTCAACATAAAGTTGACTCTCTTGCGGTGCGGACGAGGCTCGAACTCGCGACCCCCGGCGTGACAGGCCGGTATTCTAACCAAACTGAACTACCGCACCAGTATTTTTTCGTTTTGGGACTGCAAATATAGACAATATTTGATAACGCGCAAAAATATTTTTATAATTTTTTGAAATATGAAAAATGGACATTTCCATACTTTCTTTCTTTCACGAAATAGGGATTATTTATGAAAGAAAAAGCACCTGGGTGCTCCAGGACAAACATTCCTCCTTGTTTTAACGCATCTGCTGCAAAAACTTTTTCCGGAATGGAATCCAATTGATTAATCGCATATGGAGGATCTGCGAAAACCAAGTCAAATTGTTTTGAGCAAATACCCAAAAAATCAAACACATTATGATGGACAACTTGAATAGATTTCAACCCAAGAAAAGTAGCAGTGCGTTTGATAAATTGTGCATTCGCAGGATTCATCTCCACAGATACTATGTCGTTACAACCTCTGGAAGCGGCTTCATAAGAAATACTTCCGGTACCTGAAAAAAGGTCCAACATAGAAATAGCACTAAAGTCGAATTCGTTGACAAGGGTGTTGAACAGACCCTCTTTAGCAAAATCAGTAGTAGGTCTAGCCGCATAATTAACAGGCGGCAATATTGGCTTACCTTTTAAGTCACCACCAATTATTCGCATAAGCTTTCAACTGCTTTAAAATATGAAAAAAGCACTTCTTGCTGCTCATAGGCCAGCTCTCCTTTAAAATAGGCAGTGGTCAACTGAGGAT
>JAAZCF010000334.1 GCA_012513425.1 Bacteroidales bacterium | reverse complement strand
TGGAAGAAATGTGTCCCTTGGCTGGCCTCAATATTATAATCAGGTAAGGCAGCCTCAATGATGACTCTTGCTTGAGAAATATGCTCCCAACGAACCGGTACTCCAAGAGTAGGATTAGTTGAACCCCATCTACCTGTGCCGATAAGTACGTAGTCATGGTTATTCATACTCAAAGAAGTGTTTATCGTTTTCAACTCTTCAGCTATAGCTAGAGTATTTAGGGCAGAAAACTTATCGAACTTAATATTTACGATATGCTTAATATCGCTCATTAATCCGGTTCCCAAAGCACAATTTGAATAAACCAATGCGTTTGAAGTGTCCACTTTTGACCAATCAAGCTTTTCTCCTTGATCGCTTCTGAGAATTGGCCTTATCTGCAACAAATAGAACACAGGATACTGCTCGTGAGGTACATCCATATTGACGGCAAACTCCAATTCTACAGGGCAATGAAGCTCTTGATCTCCAATCTTCAGCAAATCTCTGAGAATTTCTGCCAATGGAAAAGAATCATACTTGAGGATTCGATTAAATGTAATCACTCTAAATGACGATCCGAACGGCTCAGCTTCGCTTATGCGATCACTTTGATAATCATAATACGAGCAAGTATATTTTGAGTTGCGATAATCTGCGATTTCAGTCGAAGGTATTTTTACAATATTAATAGCATCGTTGGTAGATTGCTTGAAGCTGGCTGGATTCATGTCCAAAGCCATTATTTCTGTTTGAGCTTCTTGAACGGCCAAAGTAGGGGTTGAAGTTTGTAAAGCATTGTCAGGATAGTATGGACTAAAGCGCAAACTCTTCTCTCCATCAACGACTGCTTTTCCGAGACCCATTACGATGTTACATACTCCTTCTTCGCTTTTTTCATATCCGAGTGGATTCATATTTTGAGAGCGGGCTACGCCTGATAGGGTAGGAAAATACACTCCATTTTGCTCAGTGCCACATACCTCTTGTATCAATACGGCCATTTTTTCTTCCGATAGTACATTTTGAGTAGATTGGATATATGCTCTTGAAGATGCAAAATAAACTGATGCATATACACTCTTGATAGCTCTCGCCAACATCCTTAACATTTGGTCGCTGTCTTCGCAACGAGGTATCATGTATGTTGAATAAACTCCTGCAAAAGGTTGATAATGTGAATCTTCAAGCTTTGATGAAGACCTCACGGCAATTGGCTTCTTACTGCTTTCAATAAAGAGCTTGAGTTTGTCGTAAAGACCATTGGGCATTACGCTGTTGAGAAATTCAGATAATATCGCATCATCATCCAAATCATTGGACTCTATAATAGACTGTAAGCCGTTATTTTTGATAAAACTATCAAAACAATCAGTAGCCAAAACTAAACTTCTAGGAATTTTTACTCTAACATTCGGATATTTGTAATAATGGTTGTGCTTTGCAAGCACACCATTCATAAAGGCAAGACCGCGAGCTTTACCGCCAATGGATCCTTCTCCGATTTTTGCGAAGCTGATAGCATCGCTATAGTGAATTTCGTCAAACTGAGCCACAATGCCCAAGCCGAGCATAACTCTGTAGTCATGAAATAAAGTCACAAGCGCAGCTCTGTGCTCAGCTGTAGATGAAAAATCGCTGCTTTTTTTGCCCCTAAGAACCTTAGCTAAAGGGAAAAGACCTCTAGCATA
>JAAZCF010000333.1 GCA_012513425.1 Bacteroidales bacterium | reverse complement strand
GTGAACAATGATGGCTCCATTTCAGATGTCGTTGTCGTAAAAGGATTGTGCGAAAGTATTGATAAAGAAGCTATTAAAGTTGTTTCAGTATCTCCTAAGTGGATACCGGGTGAAATAAACCGCAAAAAGATCAGATGCAAAATCACGCTTCCGATTGAATTTAAGTTAAGAAAATAGTACTTTTGCGGGTTATATCTATTAATTTTAATCCCGCTATGGAGTACAATTTCGCTCAGATTGAGAAAAAATGGCAGCAATATTGGGCTGACAATCATACATTTAAATCAGAAATAGATCCTTCTAAACCAAAATTTTACGTCTTGGATATGTTCCCTTATCCAAGTGGCGCTGGTTTACATGTAGGTCATCCACTTGGCTATATTGCCAGTGATATATACAGCAGATATAAAAGACTCAAAGGCTTCAATGTGCTCCATCCTATGGGTTATGATTCATTTGGCCTGCCTGCAGAGCAATATGCAATTCAAACTGGTCAACACCCTGCAACTACTACAGAAAAAAACATTGCCCGCTATCGCGAGCAAATGGACAAGATAGGCTTTTCATACGATTGGTCTAGAGAAATACGCACTTGCGACCCTTCGTATTACAAGTGGACACAGTGGGCTTTTCTTCAAATGTTTGACCATTGGTATGACAATCACACAGAAAAAGCCCAACCTATTTCCAAGCTGATAGAGGCTTTTCAAGCAAATGGCAGCAATGGAGTTAATGCAGCTTGTGGCGAAGTCAAAAGTTTTTTTGCTGATGAATGGGCAGCAATGTCTCAGAGTCAGCAACAGGATATCCTCATGCAATATCGTATTGCCTATCAAGGCGAAACCACAGTGAATTGGTGTCCACAATTGGGCACTGTTCTAGCCAATGACGAGGTAAAAGAAGGTCTGTCCGTGAGAGGAGGTTTCCCTGTTGAGCAGAAAAAAATGAAGCAATGGCAGCTGAGAGTAAGTGCCTATGCAGAAAGGTTGCTCAATGGCCTTGACTGCATTGATTGGACAGATTCTCTCAAAGAAATGCAGCGCAATTGGATTGGTCGTTCTCAAGGCGCAGAAATGACTTTCAAAGTCAGCAATGGTTCTGAAGATTTCGACATGGTTATTTTTACCACTCGTGCTGATACTATTTTCGGAGTTACATTCATGGTTCTGGCCCCAGAGAGCGAATGGGTCGAAAAACTCACTACTGCGGAACAAAAAGATGTAGTTGATGCCTACCTATTGGCTGCAAAAAAGAAGACAGAAAGAGAGCGTATCGCAGAAACCCGCCATGTGACCGGAGTATTCAGCGGCTCCTATGCAATAAATCCTCTTACAGGAGATAAAGTCCCAGTGTGGATTTCAGAATATGTACTGGCAGGCTACGGTACTGGCGCCATTATGGCTGTACCGGCTCATGATAGTCGCGACTATGCCTTTGCCCGTGAATTTAATTTGCCAATTATTCCTCTTATTGAAGGCTGCGATGTCAGCCAAGAGAGTTTTGATGCAAAAGAAGGCATCATGTGCAACTCCGGTTTCCTTAGTGGAATGTCCGTGAAAGAAGCCATCCCTGCAGCTATTGATTATGTAGAAAGCAATGGAATTGGTTCAAGAAAAATCAATTATCGTCTGCGCGACGCCATATTTTCACGCCAACGTTATTGGGGAGAGCCATTCCCAATTTATTTCAAAGACGGCTTAGCTTGTCCTATGCCTTTATCTGCATTGCCTCTTACACTTCCATCTATTGATGATTTTAAACCTACCGAGAGTGGTGAGCCACCTTTGGCAAGAGCTGAAAATTGGGAGTATGATGGCTATCCTATCGAAAAAAGCACAATGCCCGGCTTTGCCGGCAGCAGTGCCTATTATCTAAGGTATATGGATCCTCACAACAATGATGCTTTGGTCAGCCGTGAAGCGGATGATTATTGGCGCGATGTGGATTTGTACATCGGTGGCACTGAGCATGCCACAGGCCACCTTATTTATTCAAGATTTTGGAATAAGTTTCTCTACGATATCGGTGATGTTTGCGAACCAGAGCCATTCAAAAAGCTTATCAACCAAGGTATGATTCAAGGCCGCAGTAACTTTGTCTATCGCATCAAAGGCACCAACACCTTCGTCTCTTATGGTCTGAAAGACAGTTATGACACTACAGAAATTCATGTGGATGTTAATATTGTTGATAATGACCGTTTGGACATAGAAGCCTTCAAAGCTTGGATGCCTGATTATGCCTCAGCCGATTTCATTCTTGAGAATGGGGAATATATCTGCGGCTATGCTGTAGAGAAGATGAGTAAGTCAATGTACAATGTGGTGAATCCTGACCGCATTTGCGAAGATTATGGTGCAGACACTCTACGTCTTTATGAAATGTTCCTTGGCCCATTAGAGCAAAGCAAACCATGGGACACCAAAGGCATCGACGGAGTACATCGCTTCATACGTAAGTTTTACAGACTTTATTTCAATGAAGATAATTTCTGTGTCAGCGAGGAGAAAGCCTCTGCTGCTGAGTTAAAAGTGCTTCACAAGCTGATTGCGAAAGCCTCTTCTGATATTGAGAATTTCTCTTTTAACACAACTGTCAGTGCATTTATGATTGCTGTCAACGATTTGAGTGATCTCAAATGCAATAAGAAAGAGATTTTGGAACCAATGGCCATCCTCATTTCTCCATTCGCCCCTCATATAGCAGAAGAACTTTGGGGCAATCTAGGTCATTCTGACAGCATTACTTATGCTTCATTCCCTGAGTACAACGCAGCCTTCACCAT
>JAAZCF010000332.1 GCA_012513425.1 Bacteroidales bacterium | reverse complement strand
GATGATTCCAGATGATGGACGCGCCACACTTTGTGTCTCTTGCCAAGCCGGCTGTAAAATGGGATGCATATTTTGTATGACCGGCCGCCAGGGCTTTCATGGCAATCTTTCCACAGCTGAAATTATATCCCAGTTTATATCAATTGATGAGGCTGCCCACCTCACCAACGCAGTGTTTATGGGAATGGGCGAGCCTCTGGACAATTGGAGCAATGTAAAAAAAGCTATTGAGGTGCTGACATCGGACTGGGGCTTTGGTTGGAGCCCAAAGAGAATCACACTCTCAAGCATAGGCGTATTGGGCAATCTGAAAGATTTTTTGGAAAACAGTAAATGCAATCTGGCAATCAGCCTACATAATCCATTTCCTGAAGAGAGGTTGGCTATGATGCCTGTGCAGCAACGCTATGACATCAGAGAAGTTATTGACTTGATAAAGCAGTATGACTTCAGCGGACAGCGTAGAGTCAGTTTCGAATATACTATGTTTGCTGGGCTTAACGACAATAAAAGGCATGCAGACGCATTGACCAGGCTGTTAAGAGGTCTACCATGCAGAGTAAATTTGATTAGATTCCATCAAATACCTGACAGCGACCTGCGCACTTGTTCTGATGAGATTATGATCTTTTTTGAGCAGAGGCTTATCAAGGCAGGAATCACCACAACTATTAGAGCCTCAAGAGGAGAAGATATCCTCGCAGCCTGCGGAATGTTGGCAGGAAAAACTAAAAAGCTTTCAGAGATTTAAATCCTTCGCCAAGAATCTCATTACTGTCAATCACATTAACGAAGGCTCTTGGATCTATTTCAGCAATTTTCTTGCGAAGAGGAATCAACTCGCGACGAGTCAGTACTACATATATAATGTCGCGCTCTTTGCCTTCATACATTCCTGTCGCAGGAATAAGTGGGGCTCCTCTACTCAAATTGTTGAGAATAAAGTCTTTGACTTGATCTATCTCACACGTAATTATCATCAGAGTCTTGGAAGGAGAACCTTCCATGATACGGTCCATTACTTTGGCAGACACAAAAATGATTACCCATGAATACATTGGCAGAGACCAATTGTGAAAGGCAATAACTGTAGAAAGGGTAATAAGTCCATCCACAATAATCACAGCAGTTCCCATTGACATATGTATATATTTGCGAACAATCATTGCAATGATATCAGAACCTCCGGTGGTAGCCCCAGAGCGATAGACTATGCCAAGGCCTGCGCCATAGATGACTCCTCCAAACAAAGAAGCAAGCATTTGTTGATCAAACATGGTAATATCAGTAATGCCTGGCTCAAGAAGTGAGTCGTAGCCATAAAAGGTGTGGATAAGAAACATAAAGGCAGGCAATAGTAAAGTGCAAATAAATGTTTTGATGCCGAATTTTGCCCCCAATACAAGCATGCCTATGATAAGGAGTGGAATATCCATACAAAGGGCTGTCAACTCAGTGCGCCATCCCCACAAGTGGTGAAAAACCATAGAGAGTCCATATGTTCCACCTGGAGCAAAGCCATAAGGCTCAACAAAAATTACTGCGCCGAGGGAAAATAAGAAACAGCCAAAAACCATCATGGCGTATTCCTTTATCTTTGATAGACTATTCTTTTCCATATCTGTTTTAATAAGTAGAGCCGCACACAAGGTACGGCTCTATAATTATTTATTGCGAAAAATTATTCAGCTGATTGCTCGCTTTCATGACCGGTTACCTCAACTTTGAGAGTAGCTTTGATGTCGCGATAGCATTTAACTGTAACATCGTATACTCCAACTTCTTTTAGAGCATCCATTTCGATGTCTTTGCGGTCAATTTCGCAGCCCATTGCAGCAAGAGATTCTGCCACTTGGATGTTACCGATTGAACCGAAAACTTTTCCGTTTGAGCTGACTTTAGCAGCAACTTTTACTACATTAGCTTCAAGTTTAGCTTTGAGTGCTTCAGCATCTTTACGGATTTTTTCCTCTTTGTGAGCGCGCTGACGCAAATTCTCTGCATGAATTTTCTTTGCGCTTGCAGTAGCCATAATTGCCATACCTTGTGGAATAAGGAAATTAGCAGCGTAGCCATTTTTAACCTTTACAACGTCGTCTTTAAGACCGAGGTTCTTTACATCTTGTTTAAGAATAATTTCCATGTCGAGCCTCCTATTTTAATAAGTCAGTTACATAAGGAAGAAGAGCAAGGTGACGAGCTCTCTTAATAGCCTGAGCAACTTTACGTTGGAATTTCAAAGAAGTACCGGTGATACGGCGAGGAAGAATCTTACCTTGCTCGTTGAGGAACTTTTTGAGAAACTCAGGATCCTTATAATCAATATATTTGATACCTGCCTTTTTAAAACGGCAGTATTTTTTTACTCTTACCTCTACTGTAGGAGGGTTAAGATATCTGATATCATCTGCTTGTGCCATAGTTTATTCCTCCACATTAGTTTGTTGTGTTGCAGATGCTCTCTTAGCACGACGGTGCTCAGCATATGCAATAGCATGTCTGTCCATAGATACAGTCTGGAAACGGATGATGCGCTCATCGCGTTTGTACTGTGTTTCTAATTTTTCAATAAAAGCAGGCTCTGACTTGAACTCAATCAAGTGATAAAAACCTGTAGTTTTCTTCTGGATAGGATAAGCAAGCTTGCGCAGACCCCAATCCTCTTCGTACACGAGCTCACCTTCGTTTTCTTTGATGAGGTCAAGGTACTTAGCTACCGCTTCCTTCATCTGGCTTTCAGATAAAACGGGAGTTGCGATGAAAACGGTTTCGTACTGGTTTAACATTTTGATAATTAATTATTTGATTTAAAATTAAGCCCTTATGGATTTCCACAAGGGCTGAAAAGATAAGTCTTTTTTGTTAATCTACAAATTTTGGATTCATCACAACTTTTACAAAGTTGCCCGAATTAACCAATTGAGCTGCAATGTTCTTAACATTATCAGCTGTTAGACTATTAATAAGAGCTTCTGCCTCAGTGTCTGAATCAATATTGTATTTATAATACATCACTTCTGCACTCAGCCAGTAACTATTACTAATACGATTCTCAGTTAAATTCTTGAGAAGATTTTGTTTGGCCTTTTCCATTTGTTCCTCAGTTGGACCATTTTTTGCCAAATCTTCAACTGCCTGGCAAGCAATCTCTATCATTCGATTGGCACGCTCCGGATCGGTGTCAAACTGCACAAGCAAGCTGGCTTGTTGCTTTGGAACCAATGTGATGTCTGCTTGTTCACTGGCGCCATATGTACCACCTTCTCCCTCTCTGAGTGTCTCAGTGTATATCATGTTAAGAATATAACTGAGTGATGACATCAAATAATTATTTTCCGGAGTATAAGGCATCATAGCGCTGTAGGTTAGCACTACCGACGTTTTTGGTGTTGTCATTTCAATTTCAAAAGTATTATAAATATCACCTTTCTCAATCTCGAGGTTATGATCGACTTCTTTTGTGGCTACTTTTCCTACAGGAAGAGATCCAATGTATTTTTCCACTAATGGTTTTAAAACATCCAAATCCACATTCCCGGCAAAAACAATGTTTGCATCCGCAAAGTTGCTCATGAGCTGACGATAGCATCTCTCAATAGTTGATAGAGACACTT
>JAAZCF010000331.1 GCA_012513425.1 Bacteroidales bacterium | reverse complement strand
TGTTTATGACTATTGGTCTGGGTGCTCTGAAATATTTCATTATTAAAGTAGATCCTCGCAAGACCATTTTATTTGATCCTCGAGAAAGCATTGACTTCAATGGCAATACCGGTCCTTTCATCCAATATACTTATGCTCGCATTAAATCTATTCTCAGAAAGGCAGAAAATAAAGGATATAAAACTGCATTTACTCAAAGTGGTTTTCTTCCAAAAGAAATAGAAATTTTGAAGATAATGGCCTCACTTCCTGATAAGATTTCTGAGGCTGCCGCGGCACATTCACCCGCACTTGTAGCTAATTATGCCTATGATTTGGCCAAAGAGTTCAATCAATACTATCACGATGTGTCTATCCTCAAAGAGGAGAATGACGCAGTGCGTTCCGATCGCTTGGCTTTGCTTGTGGCAATTTCAAAAGTATTGGTAAAAACTATGACTATTTTGGGCATCAAGTTGCCTGAACGAATGTAAGAGATTATGATAGCTCCAACTACAATAAAAGAAATGGATGCCTTGGGCTGGGAGGCTGCTGATGTAGTTCTTTTCAGTGGCGATGCCTACATTGATCATCCGGCTTTTGGCGCGGCTGTTATTGCTCGTGTGTTGGAGTCAAATGGTTATAAAGTGGTTGTTGTTCCACAGCCTAATTGGCGTGATGATTTGCGCGATTTTAAAAAAATGGGCAGACCACGTCTATTTTTCGCCATTACTTCCGGGGCAATGGACTCCATGGTCAACCATTACACTGCCTCAAAAAGACTCAGAAGTAATGATGCCTATACCCCAGAGGGCAGGGCAGGCTACAGGCCGGACTATGCTGTTACTGTTTATAGCAACATTTTGAAAGAATTGTACAAGGATGTGCCGGTGGTCATCGGAGGCATTGAAGCTTCATTGCGTCGCTTGACACATTATGACTATTGGCAGGATCGCTTGAAGCCTTCAATTTTAGTGGATTCAAAGGCTGATTATCTCGTATACGGCATGGGAGAGAGGCCTATTGTGGCCTTGGCCTATGCATTGGATTGTGGTCTTTCATCTGATGAAATCCGAGCCATTCCCCAATTGGGTTATCTTGCCGATAATCCTCCTGTGACAGATTATTTCGACCTTCATTCTTATGAAGACTGTTTGCGCAACAAAATTGCTTTTGCTCAAAATTTCAACATTATTGAAAGAGAAGCCAATGCTTTGAATGCTATGATGCTTGTTGAGCAAGTGGGGAATGCTTTTGTCTGCATCAACCCGCCATACCCTCCGTCTACAGAGCAGGAAATGGATGCAATCTATGCTCTTCCATTTACTAAGTTGCCACATCCTCGATATAAAGACAAGAGAATTCCTGCCTATGACATGATTAGGTTTTCAATTACAACCCATAGAGGCTGTTTTGGAGGCTGCAACTTTTGTACAATTGCTGCTCATCAAGGTAAGTTTATTCAGTCCCGCTCTGAGCAATCAATAGCGTCCGAGGTGGCCAAGCTCAATGATTTGCCGGATTTTGCTGGTAATATTTCTGATCTTGGGGCTCCTACTGCAAATATGTACAAAATGGGTGGTGTCAGAAAGGATCTTTGTGCAAAATGTACTCGACAAAGTTGCTTATTCCCTCACATGTGCAAAAACTTGGACCATAATCACGACAATTTATTGGCCTTATATGACAAAGTTTTGGCTGTAAAAGGCATCAAACATGCCTATGTTGGCAGTGGCATTAGATATGACTTATTTTTGAACTCAGATGGATATTTGGATGAAAGCTCAAAGCCATATTTGGAGGCACTCATAGAAAAGCATACTAGCGGAAGGCTGAAAGTGGCTCCTGAGCACACTCAAGACAATGTGTTGTCAGTTATGGGCAAACCTTCATTTACCTTATTTGAGGTATTACGCAGCAAGTTTGACGACATAGTTCGCAGAAAAGGGCTTAAATATCAACTTGTTCCATATTTTATCAGTGGTCATCCAGGTTGCTCGATGAGAGATATGGATGCCTTGTCTAAAAATCAATATCTCAAAGGTTTATATATGGAGCAAGTGCAAGATTTTACTCCTACTCCTATGACAGTTTCTTCTGTAATGTTTTATACTGGACTTGACGTAAAATCTTTGCGTCCCCTATTCGTAGAACGCAATATTGAAAGAAAAAAGAAGCAAAAATCATTTTTTTTCAACAAATGAGAATTTTTTGCATATGGATTTAAAAAAAAATCCATATACTTGCACCACATAAAATAGTACTTATGGCAATCAAACTTAGTAACAAAAAAAGAGCGGTTATCAGCTACGAAAATATGTTCGATGAGCTACGCGAGGCTTTCGAAGAAAAATATCCACATGGTTACGCAGATTATCTTGGCGATATCTTCAAAGTAGATAAACCGGATGGCACATTTTTCCACGCCGTTTCTGTGGAAATTCCAGATGCTATTTACCTGGTTAAAATTAAAGTACGTACAGACGACTATGATGATGTCGAAAAAGACCTCTTCAAAGATCCTGACGACGACGAAGAAGAAGCTACAGAAGGTGAATTTCTAGACAACGACGGGGATTTTAGCGAAGCCCCGGAAGACGATATTGACGAATAAATTTCATATACTGACAAGGCTTACACATGCGTTCAGAAATATTTCTGAACGCAATTTGTTATTGATATTATCTGTATTTGTTGGCTTGGGAAGTGGCATTGCAGCTGTTATTCTCAAAAAACTGATAGAACTATTCCAACATTTGATTTTTGGAGGTTTTGACTTTGGCACAAACGGCTGGAGATACATTATCTTTCCTGGCATTGGAATGTTATTGTCTTTGTTTTTGGTAAAGTATGTTATAAAAGACAACATTGGTCATGGCGTCACAAAAGTATTGCTTTCTATTTCCAAGAACGAAAGCCATATTAAACGCCACAATATTTGGTCATCAGTGGCCACAAGTTCGTTTACCATTGGATTTGGAGGATCAGTAGGAGCAGAGGCTCCAATAGTCTACACAGGGGCGGCAATTGGCTCCAATGTGGCCAGTGCTTTTAATATGTCATATAAAAATATGACCATACTGCTAGGCTGTGGAGCTGCAGGGGCAGTTGCCGGAATATTCAAGGCTCCAATGGCGGGTATTCTGTTTACCCTAGAGATATTGATGTTTAATATCTCAATGACTTCCATTCTGCCTTTGCTTTTATCTTCAGTGACCGCAACTATGGTGTCCTATTTCCTTCTGGGAGACATGGTCACTTTTACAAACTCCATAGCAGAGTTCTCAATGAGCAATATTCCTTTCTATGTCTTGTTGGGAGTATTTTGTGGGTTTATTTCCCTATATTTTATCAGATCGACACTGAAGGCAGAAGATATTATGCGCAAAATTAAGAAGCCATATTTGAAATGGGCGATTTGCGCAGCTTTATTAGGAATGCTGATCTTTCTCTTCCCACCTCTATTTGGTGAAGGTTACGACTCTTTGACATCAATGCTCAATAAAGATGCTTCTGTGGCTCTTGAGGGCGGATTTATATCAAGCCTTTTCAGCCATGGCAGTAAATGGGGCATAGTGCTGTTTTTTACTGCAGTAATGCTTCTGAAAATGTTTGCTACTGCATTTACCAATGCTGGAGGTGGAGTTGGAGGTACTTTTGGTCCAACCCTTACTACTGGGGCTTTTGCCGGCTTTGTTCTGTCTAGATGCATTAATAATTTTGGTTTTGCAGCTCTTCCAGAAGAAAACTTTGTTCTTGTAGGGATGGCAGGGCTTATGGCAGGGGTTATGCAGGCGCCTCTTACAGCTATTTTTCTTATTGCTGAGATTACAGGTGGCTATGTGCTGCTCTTTCCTCTTATCATCACTTCAGCCATCTCATTTGCTACTATTCGCACTATGGAGCAATATTCCATCTATACCAAACGAATTGCCGCCTCAGGCGAATTGCTAACTCACAATAGCGACCAAGCAGTGTTAACGTTGCTGAAACTTCACGATTTTATTGAAACAGACTTTGCAATGGTGCGTGTTGATAAGACTTTGGGAGATTTGGTTGATGCTATTTCAAAGTCACATCGCAATATTTTCCCTGTAGTGGATGAAGATAATCATTTTCAAGGCATTGTTTATCTCGACGATGTGAGGCAATATATGTTTCATAAAGAATTTTATGACAAAATATATATCTATAATATTCTTAAAGATAGCGAAAATTTTGTGCTTGACACTGACCGAATGGAGAGTGTAATGAGCAAATTTGAATCAACTGGCGCTTGGAATCTGCCTGTTCTTGATGAAAATGGTGTATATTTGGGTTTCGTATCGAAGTCCCAAATATTTACCTCTTATAGAGAACAGTTGCAACAAGTGTCACATGACTAAGCAATATATAGATTACATTGCATCCCAGCTGGCGATTGCTTCCTGGCAGGTGTCCAATTGTGTAGACCTCCTTTCAGAAGGCGCCACAATCCCTTTTATCAGCCGTTATCGTAAAGAGCGCACAGGTGGCATAGATGAGACCTATGTGGCTCAAATTAAACATTACTTCCTCTATTTTTCTGATCTTGACAAGCGCAAAGCATCAATTCTGAAAAGCATAGAGTTGCAAGGCCTATTGACAGAGAATCTTTCCA
The DNA here is from genome assembly GCA_012513425.1 of Bacteroidales bacterium. Taxonomy (GTDB): domain Bacteria; phylum Bacteroidota; class Bacteroidia; order Bacteroidales; family UBA932; genus Equibacterium. The sequence continues at coordinate 242 of JAAZCF010000331.1, read as the reverse complement.
AGTCTGTTGATGCCACCATAGATATGCAGGCTCTGGAGGACATTTATCTTCCATATAAGCCAAAGAGACGCACCAGAGCCTCAATTGCCAAAGAAAAAGGCTTGGAGCCATTGGCACAGACTCTCTATAATGCGCAGACTGAGGATATTTATATGGCAGCAGAAGCCTATTGCAATGAGTCAGTTCCTACCAAAGAGGATGCTCTTAGCGGAGCAAAAGATATTATAGCAGAGTGGATCAGT
>JAAZCF010000330.1 GCA_012513425.1 Bacteroidales bacterium | reverse complement strand
CTTCCGATTTGCAAAAACCAGCCACATCCTCGTACTCACCATCGGGGTTTCGCCAATTGTGATACGTTTGCGATATAAGCTCAATATCTTCTCTGCTAAATTCTCGTGTGCGTCTATTGATAAGATGTCCCATATTGCGAGCATCTATAAATAGTATTTGTCGGCTACGATTGCGATATTTGCCATTGTCTCTACCTCGGCGCATAAACCAAAGTGAAGCTGGTATCTGTGTATTTAGGAAAAGCTTTGCGGGTAGATTTACTATACAGTCTATTAAGTCTTGCTCAATAAGCTCTTTACGGATATCACCCTCGCCCGATGTTTTGGATGTGAGTGCACCTTTTGCCAACACAAAACCTGCTTGGCCCTTTGGTGCCATATGGTACAGAAAGTGCTGTATCCATGCAAAGTTGGCATTGCCTGCCGGTGGTGTGCCATATTTCCATCTTGCATCGGTGCGTAGCAAATCGCCACTCCAATCGCTAACATTAAATGGTGGATTGGCAATTATATAATCGGCCTTCAAATCTTTGTGAGCATTGTTAAGAAACGAACCCTCACTATTCCACTTGACTTGACTACTATCAATGCCACGAATGGCAAGGTTCATCTTAGCCAATCGCCAAGTGGTAAGATTACTCTCTTGTCCATAAATTGATATATCATTGACCCTACCCTGATGGTCGGCGACAAACTTTTCGCTCTGCACAAACATTCCCCCCGAACCACAACATGGGTCGAACACTCTACCTTGATAGGGCTCTAGCATCTCTACCAATAATTCAACAATGCTTTTGGGAGTATAAAACTGACCTCCGTTTTTTCCTTCTGCTAGGGCAAACTTTCCTAAAAAATATTCAAACACATGCCCCAACACATCAGCACTGCGGGCCTTAGCATCGCCTAAATTTATGTTTCCGATAAGGTCTATTATTTCGCCCAATGTTGCAGAATCAAGATTTTGCTGTGCATATACCTTTGGCAAAATGCCATTGAGCGAGCTATTCTCTTTTTCTATCACATCCATAGCATCATCCACTATCACACCAATGTTAGGCTGTTTGGCTTGTGCTACCAGATGGCTCCATCGTGCATTTTTGGGAACAAAAAACACATTCTCGGCTTTATATTCATCTCTGTCTTCGGGGTCGGCACCCATAGCCTCCTCTTCTTTTAGACGTGCATACAGTTCCTCAAAAGCATCTGAAATATATTTTAAAAATATCAAGCCCAGCACCACGTGCTTATACTCTGCTGCATCCATACCCTTTAGTAGTTTATCTGCTGCTTTCCATAATATACTCTCCATGGACTCATCTACCACTTGATTTTTCTTTGCCATTATTTTTGTAGTTTGTATAGTTTTTTTATATCTAATTTAATAAGAGGTAAAGTTACAAAAACATTTCTTCTTTTCAATATACTTATGCTGTAAGTTTGTTGATGATTTAAACCAACTCAAATTATACAGAGTGACACTGTATGAGTATTCTGTGTGTAGTCAATAGCATTACTTCTCGAAGAAATATTTAATATCAACCTCTCCTCCTCATTAGCAGCTCGTTTAGCATAGCACGAGCACCTCTCAGCCGAAAAACCATCGATAGCTTTCTAAGAGTAATATTTTGCGCATTATATCCATTTACCATTTGTCTTACAGCATGAATATCTAATATACAATTCCACCCCATCTACCTCTCACCTCTACACCCATGCCAGAACTAGAATTATTATACCACTCAGCCAAACACAAAAACATACCATATTTAGTGAGTATTTCATTGAGCATGACACAACAATTCAATCACACTTTTTAACAACCACCCCATTTCCACCCAAAAACAATGTTAACCAATTTAACATGACAAAAAACACCACTGTTAAATATTTAACCAAAAATGAGGCCTAAAAACGATAACTTCTTGATAATTAATGGTGGTCATTTTTG
>JAAZCF010000329.1 GCA_012513425.1 Bacteroidales bacterium | reverse complement strand
ACATTCAGGATATCATCAGCCGTTGCTCTTGGAGTCTTTCCAAAGTCAATCTCTGAATATTTTGCAAAGTCATATTTCGCACTTTCAAATGTACCAAGCACGGTCTTTGCTATCTTGTTATACGTCTCATCTTTCTTTATTTCAAACTCATCAGGACTGACATTCAACCCTTGCGCTTTAAATATCTCTGAAAGATTGTTTTCAAGAAAAATCTCACCTTCATGGAAAACATTTAGGTAAAATAGAATTTTGCCGTTTTCCACACATACTGGCACAAAACCTCCTTTGAAACACATGGGATAAATCGGCAGACCACCTGCTTGTGCCACAGCAAAATATAGCGAAGACAAAGCAATAGCATTGCCTTTTCTCTCTTTGATGACATTGAGCAACAACAAAGAGCTTTCTGTAAAAGTAAATGGGTCTGCGGCTTTGAAAAGGTATCTATAGTAAAAAATATGATTGAAGATTAGCATATTCTCAACCATAGTTTTTTCTTGAGATGTTTCACTCATCACCTCTCCAATAAGTGGAATCAGTTGATCATAGAAGTCGGCTCTTTTATATCCAGGAGACATTAATGTAGACACCAAGTAGGCTCCTTCGGTGAGAGAAGCTTCGTCTGTGGCGCATTGCTCAGCATAACTTTTTATTTGTTCTAGAGATGACTCAGCACTATAATGCAGGAACCTTTCTTTTATGAGATTTTGACGAGATACATCCTTGGTGTTTGAAGCTATCTCTAGCAAAGTATCAAGCATCTCACTACCGCCTTCTTTGATTTTTTTATCAACAGCAGCAGCAACAACTCTATCATTGTCATCAAACAGATCTATTAAAGATTCTATATTGAGCATATCTGTCATCATACTGTAAGACAGTCAAGGGAATATTTAATCAATTTCTCGATGTATGGCTTATAGTCTGTAATGCATTTTTTACTGTGTCGATTTGCAATAACACAACAGATAGTAGCGGCATTGTGTCCCAGGAGGTTGGCCAAGCCTACTATAGCAGAGTTTTCCATCTCAATGTTGCTCATTATATGGCCTTTATATGAGTATTGTTCCAGCTTTTGAACGAAGTCAGGATATGTGAGCTTCAAGCGTATTGAACGACCTTGGGGCCCATAAAAGCCAGGAGCTGACATTGTTATACCTTTTGGACAGTCTTTAAATTTGGCAACGATTTCGCTATTGGAATGAACAAAATATGGAGTCTGAAGCCTATTGTCCCAGTTCATATAGTTCATAAAGTCTTGTTCCATAGTAGAGTCGGAAACATCTTTTACTCCTTTATACCAGTTCAAAAGACCATCGCATCCCATTCCTATTTCCGACAATATAAAGTCCCCGGGAGGAACATCAGCGCGTAAACTGCCGCAGGTTCCTATTCTTAATATTGTCAAAGTTGTATGCTTAGGCTTAATTTCGCGAGTAGAAAAGTCAATGTTGGAAAGGGCATCAAGCTCAGTGACTACGATGTCAATGTTGGCAGTACCTATTCCTGTGGATAGGACTGTGATTCTTTTTCCATGATAGCGCCCTGTGATAGTGCGGAATTCACGTGAACTTTTGTCGCACTCTATGCTGCCCGAGTCAAAAAAAGAAGCTACCGTTGGCACGCGACCTTGGTCTCCGACCAAAATCACAGTGTCTGCCAAGTCTTCGGGAAGTATATGCAAGTGAAATGCTGT
>JAAZCF010000328.1 GCA_012513425.1 Bacteroidales bacterium | reverse complement strand
GCGTCAACATTTGAGCCAACAAATGTCTCAACTCCCTGGCGAAGAGTTTGCATTTCTTGCTCCTCCTGTTTTTGAACATACTTTTGCTTGGGAATATGCCAGTCAAAGAATGCGTGATTTAAGTGGCGAATTGCTGCATCAGGATGTCGTAAACGCATTAGATGATTCAAAAAATGGGCGTCGCTATCGTTTTGGTGCTGAATTTCATCCTTTCAAACATCAATTAACGAGCTGGAAAAAACTTCTAAAAGAAAAAAAATCTATCGTTGTGACATCCGGTACAGGTTCAGGTAAAACTGAATGTTTTATGATTCCAATTTTAAATGACTTATATGAACAAAGCCTCACCAAAAAAGAAGCTTTAGAAGGCGTACATGCACTATTTCTATATCCTTTAAATGCCCTAATCAATTCTCAAAAAGAACGCTTAGATGCCTGGACACAGCATTTTGGTAATAAAATTCGTTACTGCTTATACAATGGTAATACTGAAGAGCGTGATAGCAAAGTCAGAAAAAAACAGAAACCTAATCAGGTCTTATCTCGCGAATTAATGCGCAAACATCCAGCACCAATTTTGGTAACCAATGGCACCATGCTTGAATATATGCTTATTCGTCAGATGGATGCTCCTATTCTTGAAAAATCAAAACAAAATAAAACTTTGCGCTGGATTGTTCTGGATGAAGCACATAGCTATATGGGCTCACAAGCGGCAGAATTAGCATTACAATTACGCCGAGTATTACAAGCTTTTGGTGTCGAGGCCAAAGATATCCGCTTTGTCGCAACATCTGCAACTATTGCAGATGAAAATGCTGAACAACAATTAAAATTATTTCTAAGCCAATTGGCAGGAATCCCAACCGAAAATATTGAAGTGATTGGTGGACAACGCAGCGTCCCGATCCTTCCACTCACTCAAAAAACGTCCCAATTAACCTTTGATGACTTATGTCAGATTGACCCTACCTATTTGGTGTCTCCAGCACGTTTCGATGCATTAACTCAACATGACACAGCATGTGCGCTGAGAGATAGTATTGTCCAATCAACAAAACCCAAAACCAGTTTAGAATTACAAAAAATTCTGGAAATTAAGGGTATTAAGCTTACTCAAATGCAAATCTTAGAGTGGCTAGACTTACTGACCAATACCCAAGCAAATGAAAAAGATCAGGCCTTTTTAAAACTCCGTGGCCATTTCATGCAACGGATAACCCAAGGGTTGTGGAGTTGTATATCACCAGATTGTGAACATAAAAAAGATACTGAACTAAAAAATTGGCCATATGGTCTTGTATATGCCAATCAACGCCAACATTGCGATTGTGGCGCACCAGTTTTAGAATTGGCATTCTGCAAAGAATGTAATGAGCCTCATTTATTGGGTGCAGTGATTGATGTTGATGGAGAAGACCGTTTAACACAAACAGTAGATGGCTATCTTGATGAGTTTTCTTTACTACAAGATCAAGAAGACGATGAAGATGCACCTAAACAAGCTTCAAAACGTGATATTTCAGAAGAAATAAACAATCATAAATTACTTCTTTCACATTATAAGACATCTCATAGAGCATATAACTTTGATAAGGAAGGTAATGAAACTTACAAAGAAGACTCTATTGTAACGCTATATGCTTGTGCAAGTAGTTGTGCGGCACCTGATTGTGGTTTTACCACCACTAAACCAGGCCAGTCTCCTGTAGAGCGTAGTATCTTAGGTGCCCCATTCTATGTCACTCAAGCAATTCCATCAGTACTAGAATTTTGTCCACAAATCAGCGAAGAAGACTTACAGG
>JAAZCF010000024.1 GCA_012513425.1 Bacteroidales bacterium | reverse complement strand
TCAAATCCGCTGTCTTTGCGAATATTTTGAATGCGGTTTATGAGTTCGCGTGCAGTGCCTTCACGACGGAGACTATCGCTAATAGTCACTTCCAAAGCAACAGTAAGGTTGTCTTCACTGGCAACCAACCAACCCGGCATATCTTCAGAGCTTATACTGTAATCTTCTTTAAACAAGGTAACAGGACCGCCAGGAAGAGTCAGTTCATAGCTTTCGCTTTTTTCAATATCCGAAATTTGTCGCTGTCCCAATTGGGCAAAAGCAGCAGCAATTTCTTTCATTTGTTTGCCATATTTTTTGCCGAGAGTCTTGAAATTTGGTTTGATTTTTTTTGTAATGAGGCCGGTTGTGTCATAAATAAACTCAACTTCCTTAACATTAACCTCACCCATAACCAAGTCGCTGACTTTTTCAAATTGCTCTTTAAAATGATGATCCAACACCGGAATCATTATTTTGGCAAGTGGTTGACGTACTTTGATGTTGACTTTTCGACGCAGAGCCAATACCATAGATGAACATTTTTGAGCCAATTGCATTCTGTATTCTAGCTCTTTGTCAATCAAGCTTTCGTCATAAGATGGCATGCTTTTGAAATGGATGTTTTCGGCATCCGGAACCAAATCACACCATAATCTGTCCATATAGAAAGGAGCAATTGGCGATGCCAACAAAGCAATAGTTTTCAAACAATGATATAAGGTTTGATAAGCGGCTTTCTTGGAAGCACTCATGCTGCCACCCCAAAAACGTTTTCTGTTGAGGCGTACATACCAGTTGCTAAGGTTGTCACACACAAAATCTTGAATAAGACGACCGGCTGTAGTGATATCATAGTCTTCATAGCAAGCCAAGACATCTTTGATGAGGCTGTTTTCAAGAGAAATAAGCCATTTGTCAATCTCTGTCAGTTCAAGTGCTTCAGTTCCAGTGCAAGGCTCAAATTTGTCGACATTGGCATAAAGAGCGAAGAATGAATATGTGTTGTATAATGTTCCAAAAAATTTTCGACGTACTTCATCAACACCATCTTCATCGAAACGAAGATTATCCCAAGGTTGAGAATTGGTAAGCAAGTACCATCTCAGAGAATCAGCGCCATATTTATCCAAAGCCTTGAATGGATCTACGGCATTGCCGAGCCTCTTGCTCATCTTGGCTCCATTCTTATCGAGTACCAAGCCATTAGAAATAACGCTCTTGAAAGCGCATTTATTGCTAACCATGGTGTTAATGGTATGAAGAGTAAAGAACCAACCTCTGGTTTGGTCAACACCTTCAGCTATGAAATCAGCAGTCTGTCCAAAGCATGGATCGTTGAGGTTTTCTAGACCGCGCTGAGCGTAAGGCATGGACCCTGAGTCAAACCAAACATCAATAAGATCAGACTCTCGTACCATTTTTTTGCCACTATCAGACACTAAAAATAGCTCATCAACATATGGACGGTGCAAATCAATAATATCGTAATTTTCTTTAGAAAAATCACCAGGAACAAAACCTTTGTTTTTGAAAGGATTGCTTGACATAATGCCGGCTTGAACTGCCTTGTCAAGCTCTTTGTATAGCTCTGTAATTGACCCTATGCACTTTTCTTCCTTGCCGTCCTCGCTGCGCCAAATAGGCAGAGGAGTGCCCCAGAAGCGACTGCGCGATAGGTTCCAATCTTGAAGATTCTCTAACCATTTGCCGAATCGACCTGTTCCGGTAGACTCAGGCTTCCAATTGATGGTTTTGTTGAGCTCAATCATTCTGTCTTGAACAGCAGTTGTGCGGATAAACCATGAGTCAAGAGGATAGTATAGCACAGGCTTGTCAGTGCGCCAGCAGTGCGGGTAGTTGTGAACGTGTTTTTCAATTTTGAACGCTTGTCCTTGAGCCTTTAGATACATACAGATATCAATATCAAGAGTTGGTGCATCTTCAGACAAACTGATATCATAAGCATTCTTTACAAAGCGTCCGGCAAAAGGCGTGTAGCTCTCTACATCAACTCTCTCGCTGACAAAAGCAGGGTCTAGGTCTTCGATGCGATAAAACTTACCTGTAGGGTCAACCATGGCTTGCCTTGCACCATTGATGTCTTTGACAAGCATGGCAGGAACTCCGGTTTGTTTGGCAACTTTATTGTCATCAGCACCGAAAGTTGGAGCGATATGCACAATGCCTGTACCATCTTCTATCGTAACAAAATCTCCGCAAATGACGCGCAATCCACCTTCTTCACATTTTATCCAAGGGATAAGCTGTTCATATTCAATGCCTGAGAGTTCTTTGCCTTTAAATGAACCTTCGAGAACATTGAATGGGTTTTTCTCGTTGAAAAGAGAAGAAACCAAAGCCTTTGCAACAATATAGATAGCAGGCTCTTTTGAGTAAGGATTTACACTCTCAACTCTAACATATTCAATATTCGGTCCAACGCAAAGAGCTGTGTTTGACGGAAGAGTCCAAGGAGTAGTTGTCCATGCTAAAATGAAAACAGGGAGTGGCTTGTCATCAAATAGAAGTTGCGACTTGCTATTTTTAATAACCTCAAACTGAACGGTTGCAGTAGTGTCTTTAACATCGCGATAACAACCTGGCTGGTTAAGCTCGTGAGTGCTAAGTCCTGTTCCTGCGGCAGGTGAGTATGGTTGGATAGAATAACCTTTATAGAGATAACCTTTTTTGTATATGTCTTTCAGTAGGTACCAAAGAGTTTCGATGTAGCTGTTGTTGTAGGTAATATATGGATTATCAGTATCAACCCAATACCCAATTTTCTCAGTTAAATCTACCCATTGGTCAGTATATTTCATTACCTCTTTACGGCACGCTTTGTTATAGTCTTCTACTGATATGCTTTTTCCAATATCTTCTTTTGTGATACCGAGTTTCTTTTCTACACCCAGTTCGACAGGAAGTCCGTGGGTATCCCAACCAGCTTTTCTTTCAACTAGAAAGCCTGTTTGAGTTTTATATCTACAGATGGCATCTTTGATGGAACGAGCCATGACATGGTGAATGACTGGCATACCATTAGCTGAAGGAGGGCCTTCGTGAAACACAAATTTAGGCTGTCCTTTATGTAGCGCAAGAGTCTTTCTAAACGCATCTTGTTTTTGCCATTTTTCAAGTATCTTTCGGTTGACATCAACCAAATTAAGTTGTTTGTATTCAGTGAAACTCATTTTCTTAAATTTGAATTTGCAAAGATACTATAATTAGTTAATTTTGACCATAACAAAATAAATCAAAGACATGGGAATTCTTGATATAATCATTCTTTGCTGTTTCTTGCCTTCATTATATTGTGGGGTGAAGAACGGCTTTGTGAAGCAAGTTATCTCGCTGGTAGTCATTATTTTAGGTATCAAACTATCAATTCAATTCAGCGAAGTCGTCTCGCAGTGGATCTTGGAAAGGGTGGAGATGCAACCAACCTGGGCTTCAATACTCAGTTTTGTGGTTATTTTTCTTGCCGTGGCCTTGGTTTTTGGATTATTGGGAAATCTGATTGAAAAAATTCTCAAGGTAACATTGCTTGGCTGGCTCAATAAATTGTTGGGCATAGTTTTTTCTCTTATTGAGGTCGCATTGATACTAAGTATCTTATTGTATTTGTTCAATTCAATAAATAACCTTCTGGACCTTGTTAGCGAGGATGTTATCGCAGAATCCAAATTTTATCAACCATTACTTAATTTAGCTGATAAGATATTTCCAACATTGGAATCATTAATCCAAAAATAAAACTTTTACTCCGCTGTGTCAAATCAACAAAATTGACGCAGCGGTCTCTTTTTTTGCCTGAAGATTGCTCTATTTTGTTGGCATGAAAAGAGCAAAAGGTATAAAACAACATGATGAGACAGATTGCGCGGTAGCATGCGTTGTGTGGATCGCGCAGTGGTATGGGCTCAAATTACCAATTATTATAGTAAGGCAGATGTGTGGTGCGACTGTGCAGGGCACTACTATAAAAGGGGTGTTGGATGGTTGCAATTCCGTGGGCTTGGATGCCAAGGCCTTTAAAAGCAAAGATAAAAATATTGATGCTTTGAGAAAATTGCCAAAGCCGGCTATTCTCCATTTGGAAACAGATGGTGGAGTGCT
>JAAZCF010000327.1 GCA_012513425.1 Bacteroidales bacterium | reverse complement strand
GTTGGAATCGATTACGGAAGAAAACGCGTCGGAGTTGCATTAAGCGACCCTTTGATGATGTTTGCTTCTCCAAAAGAAACCATTCAAACCACAAATATAATAGATTATCTTAAAAAATTATGTATTGAAGATAGCATTGTTCGATTCGTTGTTGGTTATCCTATGAATATGGATAATACACCCAGCGAAGCTGCAAATGATGTAGATGTCTTTTTGAAACAACTGCACAAAAATTTTCCTAATATTCCTGTAAGTTTGGAAGATGAAAGATTCACTTCCGTGTTGGCTCATCGTTCTTTAATAGAGAGTGGGGTTAAGAAGATGGATCGCAGAGATAAATTTGCAATAGACAAAGTCAGTGCAGCAATTATTCTTCAAACTTTTATGGATAGAAAAATTCAATAACCATGGTATTACCGATTTATTTATATGGCTCAAAAGTGATTCGCGAGAAAGCTTTGGAAGTGAATATTGAAAGTGACAGCAAAGAAGACTTGAATGTATTGCTGGACGATATGTACGAAACAATGAAGAAAGCTGACGGCTGTGGAATTGCGGCTCCGCAAGTGGGTGTCAGTAAGAGGCTATTGGTTGTAGATGGCGCAGATGTAACTGAAAAATATCCTGAATGTGAAGGTTTTTTCAGAAAAATGATTAATCCGATTATTGTCAATGCGAGTGAAGAGACTTCAACATATTCAGAAGGTTGTCTTAGCCTTCCAAATGTTGATGCTGAGATTGTGCGTCCAAAATCTGTTACTGTGAGATATTTCGATGAAAATTTTCAGCAGAAAGAGGAATTTTTTGATAATTACGTCGCCAGAATGGTGCTTCATGAGACGGACCATTTGGATGGAATTGTATTCATTGATAGAGCTACTCCAATTCGTAAAAAGTTGGTGTCAGGGAAATTGCATGGAATTTCCAAAGGCTGCGTAAATACCCGCTATAAAGTAAAGTTGGAAAAGTAAAAAATTAGACAAGTCCCTTTGGAATGTCAATATAGATACTTCCCTTTTTATTGTCAATTTTTTTGATTAAATCTTCATGACAAGGGATTAGAATGGTTTCGTTGTTGGGCAACAACACATCTAAACAAGGATTTGAAGGAATGTCGACATAGTCAATGACTGTGCCGACTAATTTTTTGGTGGCATAGTCATATATTTCTAGTCCGGAGAGTTTTTCGTCATCGTCAGAGTTTTCGTTGCCAAAAAATAGGTCTTTGCCAACAATCTCATCAGCTGCTTCCAATGAGTCTATGTCTTCGAGTTTTAAAAAGGCTTTAGATGTGCCTTTTGGCTTGAATTCTTCTATAAAAAAAGGAACCGGTAGTTCATCAAAATAGATGAATACCGGCTCAGAAGTCTTAATATCCTCAGGAGCATAAGCAGTGCTGACTATAACACCACCTTGAGTCCCGTACGATTTTAAAATCCGCATAAAAACTAAGCCTCAGGAGCTTGTTCTGCAGGAGTCTCAGCAGCTTCAGCAGCGGCTTTAGCTTCCGCAGCAGCTTGAGCTTCAGCAGCAGCTTTAGCAGCCTCTTCCTCAGCTTTTTTCTTTGCAATAGCCTCAGCACGTTCTGCATTAACCTTAGCTTCAGCAGCTTTGGCAGCTTTTGCAGACTCAATGTCAGCGTTTTTCAAAGAGCTAACTTTGTTGGATACTTTAGCATCTTTTTCAGCTTTCCATGCATCCCATTTTTTCTGTGCTTCAGCTTCAGTGAAAGCACCTTTCTTTACTCCGCCTTCTAGGTGTTTCTTAAGAAGAATACCTTCATATGAAAGGATCCGACGAGTAGTTGGGGTTGGTTGTGCACCGCAATTAAGCCAATAAAGAGCTCTCTCGCTGTTTAGAACGATAGTTGCAGGGTTTGTGTTTGGATTGTAAGTACCGATGTTTTCAATCTTGCGACCGTCACGAGGTGAGCGGATATCGGTAACCACGATATGGTAGAAAGCAAAATTCTTTTTACCGTGGCGTGAAAGGCGAATTTTTACAGCCATTTGTTTGTTATTTTAAAGTTAATAATATGGTTAACTTCCTTATCTTCTCGAGAAAAGGCCTGCAAAAATACTTCTTTTTTTGAAAATTCAAAAATACTGGAGATTATTCTGCTTTATTCGCTGTAATTTTCACAGCAATAAAGCCAATTACAACCGCAATCATTGAAGTAATCAATATTGCAGCCTTACCCATATCTATCATTTCAACATCTGTGAATGCCAAATTATCAATGAATAAAGACATGGTGAATCCTATTCCTCCGACAATACCAATAGCAAACAATTGTTTGTAACTAGCATTACTTGGCATTTTCGCAATTTTTAGCTTGACTGACAACCAACTAAAGAAGAATATACCGATTGGTTTACCTAAAAGTAAACCAAAGAAAATACCAATAGCAATAGAAATATTACCAGATGCAAAAGTATCACCGCTGAATGCAACTCCAGCATTGGCTAATGCAAATAAAGGCATTATAATAAAGTTGACTGGGCCGTGAAGAGCAACCTGAAATCGATTTATTAGAGGATTGATATCATCAACACGATTGTTTATTTTGTGAAGTATTGACAATTGTTCGGGGCTAGAAAAAACATTTACCTGACCACTGCTGGACTCCTTGAATTTGTTTAAATAATATTGTACAGTTGTGTAAAACCTTACCTCATTTATCCTGGTTTTGGCCGGGATTGTGGCAGCAATAATTACGCCGGCTATTGTGGCATGAATTCCGGATTGAAGCACAAAATACCACAAGAACAAGCCAGGAACGATATACAATAAAGGATTACGTATTTGGAGTCTGTTAAATAAGAACAATATTAAGGTAATTATTCCAGCATATAACAGAAAGATTCCTTGAATGTCGTGGTTGGGGTAAAATATGGCCAATACTATAATGCTGCCCAAGTCGTCAACAATTGCTAGTGCTGTTAAAAAAACTTTTAAGCTGGTTGGGCAACTTTTGCCGAGGATGGCCAAGACACCCATAGCAAAAGCGATATCAGTAGCCATTGGGATTCCCCATCCATTTGCTGTGGGAGTTCCTCCATTAAAAATAGTGAAGATAGCAGCAGGAAAAATCATTCCGCCAAGTGCTGCAAAAATTGGCAACATAGCTTTTTTGGGTTGAGCCAACTCACCGACCAACAATTCTCGCTTGATTTCTAGGCCGACTAAAAAGAAGAAGGCCGCCATCAGGCCATCGTTAATCCATTTCAAAAAAGTCATTTTTAACGAGAAGTTGCCGATTTCAAACCCCATTTCCACATTCCAGATGTTTTCAAGATGCGATAGTGAAG
>JAAZCF010000326.1 GCA_012513425.1 Bacteroidales bacterium | reverse complement strand
GCTCAGGAACTATGCTTACCTGAACGTGGGACTGCAGCTCAATTTCAATAACGAAGTTTTTAAATCAGAACATGGTCTGCTGGATTTGTTGGCAGACGATCTGGATGAAGAGCCGCTCTATGAACCTATTCATTTGGCTGGACAGGACATAGAAATTGTGATGACTCACGGCTTGAAATATGGAGAAAATATTTACTCATTTGTCAATGGACAAAATACCATATTGGGCGGCACGCACTTGACTGCGTTCAAAGAGGCCATAGCTAAGACAATAAAAGAATTCTACAAAAAAGATTTTACTCCTGCAGATACCCGTCAATCCATAATAAGTGCTATCAGCATCAGAGTGCAAGAGCCTGAATTCGAGGCTCAGACCAAGGTGCAACTTGGTAGTAAAAACATGGCAAAAAACGGCCCTACCATTCAGAAATTTGTGGGCGATTTTGTTAAGAAAGAGCTGGATAACTATCTGCACAAACACTCTGAGGTGGCAGATGTGCTTCTTCAGAAGATTTTAGCTTCTGAAAAAGAGCGCAAGGCTATCCAAGGCATCAGAAAAGAAGCGAAAGAGCGCATCAAAAAAGCTTCACTAAACAATAAAAAGCTCAGTGATTGTAGGGTTCACTTCAATGATAAAGGCGACGAAGCCGCCAAATCTATGATTTTCATCACTGAGGGTGATTCAGCTTCAGGCTCAATTAAAAAAATCAGAAACACTGTGAATCAGGCTGTGTTCAGCCTGAAAGGAAAGCCTTTGAACAGCTATAAAGCTACAAAGAAAGATGTCTATGAGAACGAAGAGCTGTCTTTACTTCAAGCTGCTTTGAATATAGATGAAGACATCAACAATCTTCGCTATAATTTTGTAGTGATTGCAACCGATGCCGATATGGACGGTATGCATATTCGTTTGTTGCTGCTTACTTTCTTTTTGAAGTTCTATCCTGAGCTGGTTAGGCAAGGACATGTTTATATTCTTCAGACTCCTCTTTTCAGAGTAGCAGATAAGATGCACAACATTTATTGTTATAGTTCTGCTGAAAAAGATAATGCTATGAAGACGCTTGGAAAAAACTTTCAAGTGACGCGATTCAAAGGTCTTGGTGAAATTTCTCCTAATGAGTTTAAGGGCTTTATTGGTGAGGATATCAGGCTTGAAAAAGTGCGACTGACTCAAGATGATAATATTGCAGATTTGCTGGAATTTTACATGGGCGAAAATGATGCTTTACGACTGGATTTTATTCGTGAGAATCTTCGCAGTAACATAGACAATACAGAGGAAGCACAATAATCATGAAACAGAAAACAGCCAAGTTTATTTTCGAAAAAGTGTTGGGAGGGACAGCAGTAACCCCTGTGGTCCCTGAGAAAAAATGTTTGATTATGGGCGTTCCGCACACTTCTATACTTGATTTTCCGATTACATATCTGTATTATAAATCAATTGGAGGAAAGTTGACTTTATTGGTTAAAGAGAAGTTTTTCTTTTTCCCATTATCACTTTTTCTGAGGTCTATGGGTGCCGTGCCTTTAAGAAAAAATGAAAATACTATGATGCAGATAATAAATCTGTTCAGAAATAGCGAAGAATGCCACTATGCTTTCGCCCCGGAAGGTACTCGAAAAGCAGTGAACCGTTGGAAGCAAGGTTATTACCATATAGCTCAAAAGGCAGGAGTTCCCGTCTATTTGGGCTATTTTGATTTTAAGAACAAGCGAATTTCAAGAGGGGATAAGTTTGAACTTTCAGATGACCCAGAGGTCGATATGAAAAGAATGCAAGATATATATAAACACTTGCAGATTTCAGGCTATCATCCTGAAAAACTTGCATTTTTGGACTAATAGTGTCAAATTTGCTTTTTAATTGAAAACAATAACAACAACATATAAATAATAGTTATCATGTCACAAAAAATATTTACCGAATTTCCATCGGTGTCAACCGAGAAATGGGAAGAGGTGATTAACGCAGACTTGAAAGGTGCCGACTACGACAAAAAGCTCGTATGGAAGACACAAGAAGGTTTTTCAGTGCGTCCATACTATCGTGCTGAAGACCTCGAAGACATTAAGTTTGCAAACACCCTACCTGGTGAATTTCCGTTTATTAGAGGTACTAAAAAATGTAACTGCTGGCGTATCCGTCAAAACTATCATGCTTACACTCTTGGCTGTGAAGAAGCCAATCGTCAGGCTGTAGATGGTCTCAAGAAAGGTGTCGATTCAGTTGGTTTTTGCATCAAAAACGTTGCTGAAGATCAGATGCCAGTGCTTTTGAAAGACATCTGCTTGAAATCAGTTGATGTCAATTTCATCCATTGCTGTCCTGGCAAGTCTCGCGGCATGATAGATGCTTTTCTAAAAGTGGTTGCCGAACAGGGCATTGCAAAAGATGAGGTTCGCGCTTGCTTCGATTTCAGTCCATTGCGCAATTTGACAAAAAAAGGTCATTTCTGCGATGATGCTTTTGATAAATTGGCTGATTGTGTGAAAGCTGTTGCTGAATATCCACACATCCGCGTAATTGATGTTCCTGCATATTTGTTCCATGAAGCAGGCAGTAGCATCAGCCAAGAACTTGGCTATGCCCTTACTGTCGGCAGCGAATATTTGAGTGCTCTCACAGATCGTGGACTCAGCGCAGAAGAAGTTGCTAAACGCATCAGATTTACATTTGCTATCAGCGGTAATTATTTCTTTGAAATCGCTAAATTCCGTGCTGCTCGCGTGCTTTGGGCTAACATAGTGAAGTCTTACAGCGTTGAGTGCTCATGTGCTCAAAAGATAAAGATTCATGCAGTCACAAGCTCATGGAACCAAACGGTATATGATTCATATGTAAATATGCTCAGAGGCACAACTGAGGCTATGTCCGCTGCTCTTGCAGGCGTTGACAGTATTGAGGTGCTTCCTTTCGATCATGCTTATGCTGAGGCCGGCGAATTCTCAAATCGTATAGCTAGAAATACTCAATCTATTCTTAAAGAAGAGGCTCATTTTGACAAAGTCATTGACCCTGCAGCTGGCAGCTACTATATTGAAAATCTTACCAAATCTATTTCTTGCTCAGCTTGGCACATTTTCAAAGCTGTGGAGGACAAAGGTGGTTATGTTGTTGTCTTCAAAGCTGGAGAAGTTCAGGCTGCTATCAATGCAGTTGCAGAAAAGAGAAACCAAGCAATCGCAAAACGTCGCGAAACAATCCTTGGTAGCAACCAATATCCTAACTTCTTGGAGAAAGCCAGTGAAGACCTACCTGCTGAAATAGTAAAAGACGGTTCAAGCGCTTGCTGCTCATGCGAACAAGATAAAATTGCTGAGCCTCTCAAGAGCTACAGAGCAGCACAGTCTTTCGAGGCTATGCGTTTAGCTACTGACCGCAGTGACAAGCAACCACAAGCCTTCATGCTTACTTTCGGTAACTTGGCTATGTGCCGTGCTCGCGCTCAGTTTAGCTGCAACTTCTTTGCTATAGCTGGTTTCAAAGTCGTAGATAACAACCGCTTTGAGACTATCGAAGAGGGTGTTAAAGCTGCCCTTGCTGCAAATGCAGATATCGTAGTCGCTTGCTCTGCAGACGACGAATATGCCGAGGCCGTTCCTCAGATAGCTGCTGCTGTCGGCGACAAAGCCCTTGTCATTGTAGCCGGCGATCCTGAATGCCGCCCTGAGCTTGAAGCAAAAGGTATTACTAATTTTATCAATGTTAGATGCAATGTCCTTGAAACTCTCAAGGAATATCAGTCTAAGATGGGTATCAAAGAACTATAAAAATTATTGAGAAATGAGACCTACTTATACAGACATAAAAGATTTTCAAGAAAGTATCTGCGCTTCAAAAGAATGTGGATGCAATAAAGAACAAGAGCTATGGCACACTCCAGAAAAAATTGATGTCAAAGCTATCTATACAGCAAAAGACCTTGAAGATATGGAACACCTCAATTATGCAGCAGGTGTTGCTCCATTCCTTCGCGGACCTTACTCTACAATGTATGTGATGCGTCCTTGGACCATCCGTCAATATGCAGGCTTTTCAACTGCTGAAGAATCAAACGCATTCTATCGTCGTAACTTGGCTTCAGGACAAAAAGGCTTGTCAGTTGCATTTGACTTGGCTACTCACCGCGGTTATGATGCAGATCATCCACGCGTAGTTGGTGATGTAGGTAAGGCTGGTGTGTCTATCTGCTCAGTAGAAGATATGAAAGTGCTTTTCGACCAGATTCCTTTGAATAAAATGTCAGTCTCTATGACTATGAATGGTGCCGTGTTGCCAATTTTGGCTTTCTATATTGTGGCAGGTATGGAGCAAGGTGCAAAACTCGAAGAGATGGCCGGTACTATCCAAAACGACATTTTGAAAGAATTTATGGTTCGTAACACATACATTTACCCACCTGAGTTCTCAATGCGTATTATCGGTGATATCTTCGCATACACATCTCAGAATATGCCTAAGTTTAACTCTATTTCAATCTCAGGTTACCACATGCAAGAAGCAGGTGCTACCAATGACATTGAAATGGCCTACACTTTGGCTGATGGTCTTGAGTATCTCCGCACCGGTATCAAAGCCGGTATTGCAGTAGATGCGTTTGCTCCACGTCTTTCATTCTTCTGGGCTATTGGTATGAACCACTTCATGGAGATTGCCAAGATGCGTGCAGCCCGCATGATTTGGGCTAAACTAGTCAACCAGTTCAATCCTAAGAATCCAAAGAGCCTTGCTCTACGTACTCACTGCCAGACTTCTGGTTGGTCACTTACCGAGCAGGATCCTTTCAATAATGTTGCTCGTACTTGTATTGAAGCAATGGGTGCAGCCCTCGGTCATACTCAATCATTGCACACTAATGCTCTTGATGAGGCTATCGCTCTTCCTACTGACTTCTCTGCTCGTATTGCCCGTAACACTCAGATTTATATCCAAGAAGAAACTTCTGTATGTAAGAGTGTTGACCCATGGGCAGGAAGCTACTATGTAGAAAGCCTTACCAAAGAATTGGTTGACTCTGCATGGAAGCATATTCAGGAAGTTGAAGAGCTTGGCGGTATGGCAAAAGCCATCGAGACAGGTATTCCTAAACTCCGTATTGAAGAAGCAGCTGCCCGTAAACAGGCACGCATTGATAGTGGTCTTGAAAAGATTATCGGCATCAACGAATATCGTCTTGAGCATGAAGATCCTATCGAGATTCTTGATGTTGACAACACCAAGGTTCGTGAGAGCCAGATTGCACGTTTGAAAGAGCTTCGAGCCAACCGCGATGAGGCTGCTGTAAAGGCTGCTATTGAGGCTATTACTAAAGCTGTTGAAACTAAGAGCGGTAACCTTCTTGAGCTTGCTGTTGAAGCAGCGAAAGTTCGCGCAACTCTTGGTGAAATCAGCGATGCATGCGAAAAAATCGTTGGACGTTATAAAGCAGTTATCCGTATGAATACAGGTGTATATTCTTCAGAGGTTAAAAATGACGCTGAGTTTGAAAAAGCCAAAGCAATGGTTGCTGACTTCGCAAAACGCGAAGGCCGTCAACCACGCATCATGATTGCCAAACTTGGTCAAGATGGTCACGACCGTGGAGCAAAAGTTGTTGCTACCGGTTATGCTGACTGCGGCTTTGACGTAGATATGGGTCCTTTGTTCCAGACTCCGGAAGCGGCTGTTAAACAGGCAGTTGAAAATGATGTTCACATTATTGGTGTCAGCTCTCTAGCAGCTGGTCACAAGACGCTTGTTCCTCAGGTTGTTGCTGAGCTTAAAAAATACGGCCGCGAGGACATTATCGTCATTGTCGGTGGTGTTATCCCTGCTCAGGACTATGACTTCCTCTACAAAGCCGGCGCTGCTGCCATCTTTGGCCCTGGTACGCGTATCTCTATGAGTGTTATCAAGATGATGGAGCTTCTTGGTTAATCAAATAGTAAATTGTAAAAAGAAGGTGATTGCTGAAAAAGTGATCACCTTTTTTTGTCCCTTTTTTCTATAAAATACGTATTTTTGCGCCGACCAATTTTTTAGAATGTACTTTTATGGTAACGTTTTTCTGCTGCATCATTTTCTTGATTGCAGGTTATTTTGTTTATGGCAAATTTGTAGAGAATAAACTGTTTAAAACTGATCCAAATAGGCCTACTCCATGCAAAACTCTTGGTGATGGTGTAGACTATAAGGAGATGAAAACTTGGAAAGTTTTTGTCATTCAGTTTTTGAATATCGCCGGTTTGGGCCCAATATTTGGAGCTATCTTAGGTGCCGCTTACGGACCAATGTCTTACCTCTGGATTTGTTTGGGTTGTGTGTTTTTTGGCGCTACTCATGACTATTTCAGCGGAATGATGAGTATCCGCGCTAATGGTCGCAGCATGCCAGTGATTATGGGAGCATATCTTGGCGGTTGGGCACGCAAGTTTATGAATGTTTTTTTGGTGCTGATGCTGGTGTTGGTAGGCTGCTCATTCGTGTCTGGTCCTGCAGACCTTCTGAATCAAATGGCTCCTATTGGCAGGCTAATTTGGGTTGTGCTAATTTTCGGCTATTACATTATTGCAACTATTCTCCCTATTGATAAAATTATTGGCCGTATCTATCCGTTTATGGGTGCGCTTTTGCTGTTTATGGCTTTCTCTATCGGTGGAGTAATGATTTTCAAGAGCTTGACGGGCCAAATGGATTTATATGAGCTATCATTTGAC
Source organism: Bacteroidales bacterium (assembly GCA_012513425.1). GTDB lineage: Bacteria > Bacteroidota > Bacteroidia > Bacteroidales > UBA932 > Equibacterium. Next base: position 842 of record JAAZCF010000326.1, on the reverse strand, counting down.
TCATTCCGCAATTTTCACTCCAATCCTGATAAGTTTGTGCTCATCCCAATGTTGTTTGTGGTGCTGTCTTGCGGTGCAATTTCCGGGTTTCATAGTACTCAATCCCCATTGATGGCTCGCTGTATCAATAATGAAAAGAATGGCCGAAAGGTATTTTATGGCTCAATGATTACAGAAGGAATAGTGGCTATGATATGGGCAACAGTTGCTATGAATTATTTTGGAGGGCCTGAAGGTCTTAATGAAGCTGCTGCTGCCGGTATGACCCCTGCAATTATCGTAAACGCTATCTGCAATGAGTGGCTTGGTAAGGTAGGCGCTATTCTTGCAATAATTGGTGTTGTCTGCTGTCCAATTACTACTGGTGACACTTGTTTTCGAAGCACCCGCCTTCTCTTGGGAGATGCTCTCAATATAGATCAGAAATCAATAAAAAACCGCATTTTGTTTGCTACTCCGGTGTTCGCTTTTGCTGTTGTTGTGTCGACCGTTAATTTTACTACTCTTTGGAATTATGTTGGTATAGCCAATCAGGTTATTGCAATGTTTATGTTGTGGACTGGCGCTAAATATCTTTCAAAGTCCTACAAGAGGTTCTATTTGTCTGTGCCGGCGACATTTATTACTTTCATCTGCTTTAGTTTCTTTTTATTGGCTCCTCACTCTATGGGAGGGTTTGAGTTGCAGCCAATGTATGGCTATATAGTTGGTTCTGTTGTGGCTTTGGCGGCTGCAGTTAGTTTCGAGGCTTATTGTATCAAAAGGAAGAGGATGACACTAAAAGCCAGATAATTAATATTTTGGTTTTTTACATAATAAAAGGTGACCATCTTGGCCACCTT
>JAAZCF010000325.1 GCA_012513425.1 Bacteroidales bacterium | reverse complement strand
TTTGAAATGATATTTACCTCCATGAATCAAAAACAGCACTACGATATGATGATGTGTACAGATAATCAGAATGAAGGCATTGTCCGAGGAGGAGATTAATATGGTGCGAATTAGTTATAACAAACTATGGAAAATGCTTATTGACAAGGGAATGCAGAAAAGGGATTTGCAGGATGCAGCCGGTATTAGCTCCGCCTCTATTGCGAAGCTTGGCAAATGTGAAAACATCACCACCGATATCTTAATGAAAGTCTGTGAGGCATTGGACTGCGACCTTAACGACATCATGGAAACAAAGAGGGATTAATTCGAACAAGATAAAGGAATTTATAGAGTCCTGCCAAATTTGGCAGGCTGTATCTCTATTCTAAAATAAAAAATTAGGAGGAAATCATGAGTATAGGATTAAACAGCAAAATTAGGATTCTAAAAAATAGCCCCATCATAAACAGCAAGGCTTCAGAAACATATGTATCTGTGCGTTTTGACTTCGAAGGGAGCTCATGGGAAGGTTATGTTCCAATTGAGTATAGGAGAACAGGAGTGTCCATTGATTTCGAAGATAAGGACAAATTATACGAATATCTCAACTTTGTATATGTACAGATGAAGCCAGAAAAACGAGCTGCTTGGAAAAAATCCCAAGAAGAATTTTGGGCAAACAAACCAAATGCCGGCACAACAAAAGCTTTCTTTGATAAGCTGGCAGAGGGCGGATGGAAATGTGGAGCTTGTGAAATGCCTCGAAATCCAAACCCACAACGAAGAATTCAGGACCTAAAAGAGTTTGGGTATACCATTGCCACAGATTTGGCGCGTTATTGTCCGCACTGTGGCTGCAATACCAGCCAACGTATACTATTACCGATTATTCGCGGGGGTAATGAAGGAAACGGTTACGAAACTTGGTCTCCTGCTCTGCGAAAAAGGATTATTAGCGTTCTCGAAGGCTTCGATGTGTATGAATGTGTTTATACGCCACACTGTCTTCCTGACCATAAATTCTCTGAGATTCGTTGGGATGACGAAACTAAAGCCGAAAATCCAGACACTATGACGGATGAGGAAATACGCCAGAAATTCCAATTAATGACTAACCAAAGGAATCAGCATAAACGAGAGGTTTGCCGGAATTGTTTCCAAACAGGACAACGTGGCATAATCTATGGAATTCCGTATTTTTATTCTGGTGGTCCGATGTGGGACCCCGAAATCCCCGCAAAAGGTAGAGAATCAGAGCGGGGTTGCATCGGTTGTCCTTGGTATGATATTGAAGTATGGAGAAAGCATCTTTTAGAAGAGTTAGGAATTGAAATATGATCGTCATTCGTGCAAAAATACATAACACAATAGAGCAATATTATGACTTGCAATTCTGCGGATTATTAGCTAATATACTATAACCCTCGAAAGGAGATGATGCGCTATTAACATTAAAACAGTGGGCAGCGTTTGTTCTGGAATAGAGGCGGCGTCTGTCGCGTGGGAACCTCTTGGCTTGCATTTTGAGTGGTTCTCCGAGATTGCCGACTTCCCGTCACAAGTGCTTGCCAGCAAATATCCATCGATACCAAACTTAGGCGATATGAATGATATTCCTTCAAAAATATCTGCAAAAGAGATAAAGGCCCCCGACCTTATATGCGGAGGAACACCTTGTCAAGCATTTTCACTCGCTGGGTGGAAAACTGGATTAAACGATGACCGAGGGAATCTTACGCTTAAATTTGTAGATATTATTGAAGCTAATGATAATGTACGTATCAAAGCAGGACTACCACGGACTATCGTATTTTGGGAGAATGTTGAAGGTGTCCTTACGGATAAAACAAATGCCTTCGGCTGCCTGATATCGTCTTTGGCGGGGCTTGATACAACAATAGATAATATTCGATGGCCGAATTCGGGCATTATTTACGGACCGTCACGAAATGTAGCATGGCGAGTTTTGGATGCCAAGTATTTTGGCTTACCTCAACAA
>JAAZCF010000324.1 GCA_012513425.1 Bacteroidales bacterium | reverse complement strand
TTCTATTACAAAAGCTGATGTTGATAGCGCCAGTTATGCACTTGGTGTATATTTCGGCCAAATGATAAAAATGAATAATCTTGGTGACCTCAACATCAACGAAATAATGAAAGGCTGCAATGCTTATTTAAAAGATGACAGTCAGTTCGACTCAAATTTTATTAATGAAAGAATGAATACTTTCATGGGAAAAAGAAATGTAGCTGTTGGAGAAACTAATTTGAAAGAAGGCGAAGCTTTTTTAGCTGAGAATGCTAAGAAAGAAGGCGTTGTTTCCACAGAAAGTGGTCTTCAATATAAAGTTGTTCGTCCAGGAAATGGCAATTTCCCTACTTCAGTCGGTGACGAAGTTACTGTAAATTACGAAGGAACTTCTATTGACGGAGAAGTTTTTGACTCATCCTATGAAGCCGGCCAAGCAGTATCGTTTACTCTTGATAAAGTTATCCCAGGTTGGAAAGAAGGTATCCTTAATATTGATGAAGGTGGGGAAATCATGCTTTATATCCCAAGCGAACTTGCTTATGGCGAGTCTGGTCCTATGGGTCCTAACCAAACTCTTATCTTCAAAGTTGAGCTTATCAGCATTCAGCATGCAAAAAATGCAGAGGAAATAGCTGAATAGTTTTATTCCCCTACCTGTAATAAATGGAGATATTTAAGAGGATATTGGCCTATGCCAAACCCTATAGTAAATTCTGGCCTCCTTATCTTGCTTTATCCATTTTTTCGGTACTCTTTGGTATTGCAAATTATGCCCTCTTGGGCCCCGTTTTGTCAATGCTTTTTGAGCCAGAAAATGCCACAGCAGTTGCAACGAAGCCAGAATTCAGCTTGACTATAGACTATGTTGAAAATGCTTTTAACTATTACCTTTATGACATTACTACGGCCTCAGGAGCCATAAAAGGGCTTGTGTTTGTATGCGTAGCTTTAGTTACGGCTACGCTCCTATCAAACATTTGCCGATATCTTTCGCAAAGGATTTTGGTCAATATGAAGACCAAATTGATGTATAACCTTCGCGCTGATCTTTTCAAGAAAATATCCGGCTTGGATGTAGGTTATTTCAATAGCCAACGAAAAGGAGACATCTTATCTAGCATCTCCAACGATGTAAACGAAATTCAAAATACTATTGCCAGCAGCTTTCACATTATCTTTCGTGAACCGCTGCTGGTCATTGGTTTTTTGGCGATGCTCTTCTACATGTCGCCAAAGCTTACATTAGTATCGTTGGTGGCCCTCCCAATGTCAGCCATTGTAATCAGTAGAATTACTCATAAGCTAAGAAAAGGAGCCATTGAAACCCAGGCTTTAATGGGGACAATTCTCAGCCAATTTGAAGAAGCTATCTCAGGATCAAGAATCATCAAAGCTTTTAATGCTCAGAAGTATGTCGACCAGAATTTTAGAAAAAATAACGAAAAGCACAAAAGAGTGTCCAGATCTGTCTATTATCGTCAAGAGCTAGCTTCTCCTGTCTCTGAGTTTTTAGGCATCACTGTTGCTGCTATAGTACTCTTTTTCGGCGGTTGGCTAAACTATAAAGGCGAATTGGGCATGAGTTGGACTTCATTTGTAGTCTACATAGGTTTTTATTGGAGAGTTCTTGAGCCTGCCAAGGCTATCGCTTCTTCTTATGCATCTATTCAGAAAGGCATCATTTCAGGAGGCAGAGTTTTTGCAATTCTTGATGTTGAAAACACCATCAAAGAATCCGATAACCCTAAACCTATTTCAAAATTCAAAGACAAGATAGAGTTTAAATCAATAAACTTTGCTTACGGCGACGAACCTGTTTTGAAAGACATTAATTTGACTATTCCTAAAGGGAAAACAATTGCAATTGTCGGCCCTTCCGGAGCCGGCAAATCGACTCTTGCCGATTTGATTCCTCGTTTTTGGAACTGCAATTCAGGCGACATACTCATTGATGGTTCTTCTATCAAAGACTATCGCATATCAGACCTTCGCTCACTTATGGGAATTGTCACTCAAGAGGCTATATTATTCAACGATAGTGTTAAAAATAATATTACTTTTGGACTGGAAAACATAAGTGATGCTCAAGTAGCCGAAGCTGCAGAAATTGCAAATGCCGCTGAATTTATCAATCAGATGGAAGATGGTTATCAAACCAACATCGGAGATAGAGGAGGAAAACTATCCGGAGGTCAAAGGCAGAGGCTTGCTATTGCTCGCGCTGTGTTAAAGAATCCTCCGATATTAATACTTGACGAAGCCACATCGGCTCTTGACACTGAAAGCGAACGATTGGTGCAAGATGCTCTTACTAGGCTAATGGATAAGCGCACTTGCTTAGTAATTGCGCACAGATTGTCTACAATACAACACGCAGACGAAATTATTGTACTGCAAAAAGGGCGTATCGCAGAGCGAGGCACACATAAATCATTGTTAGAGCAAAAAGGCCTCTATAGTCACCTATGTGAATTACAAGCTTTTTCATAATTTATAATACTATGGTCATGACAGATAAACAAATCAGTTTCGATAAAAGCTATCTTAAAATGGCATTAATATGGGCAGAAAACTCTTATTGTGTTCGCCGCAAAGTTGGTGCCCTCATAGTTAAAGACAGAATGATTATTTCAGATGGTTATAATGGAACTCCTGCAGGTTTTGAAAATGTTTGTGAAGACGAGAATGGCATTACCAAAGCTTATGTTTTGCATGCCGAAGCAAATGCCATCACCAAAGTAGCTCGAAGTGGAAATAATAGCAATGATGCCACTTTGTATGTCACAGCCGCACCTTGCATGGAATGTTCAAAACTGATCATTCAATCAGGCATAAAAAGAGTGGTTTTTCACGAAAATATAGAAATGACGAAGGAATCAACTTACTGCGCAGAGCCGGCGTAGAAGTGATGCAATATGAAATTGTAGATTAATTATGGAAGAAAATAAAAAAAGTCTGCTGAAAACTCTCATCTGGGCTATTGCACTAGTTTTAGTTGCCTTTATTGGTAGCAATGCATATCAAAACTCTAGAAAGCAACAAATAAACCTCAACTCCATTGCCACCAACTGGAGCAAACTGTTGGCTGTAATGCAGACAATGGACGAAAACTATGTAGATGAAATTGATCATTCAAAGATAATTGAAGACATATTGCCAAAGCTCATGCAAGAGCTTGACCCTCACTCTGTGTATTTGCCAGTAGAAGACTTGCAACAGGCAGAAGAATCTCTTCAAGGCGGCTTTGACGGCATAGGAGTCCAGTTTACTGTGCCATCTGACACTGCTATAATAAGCAACGTGATAGTGGGCGGCCCGTCAGAAAAGGCAGGCCTTCAAAATGGCGACAGAATCATTAAGGTTGATGATAGAATTATTGCCGGAGTGGGCATGGCTCAAGACAGTATGGTCAAGTTAATGAAAGGGCAGAAAGGCACCAAAGTACAAATATCAGTAAAGCGCCACGATGTATATGACTTGATTGCGTTTGACATAATAAGAGATAAAATTCCTGTGAACAGCATTGACGTATCTTTTATGTGGAACGATACTACCGGCTATATCAAATTGTCAAAATTTGCTAAGACCAGCTACCTTGAGTTTTTGGAAGCAACTGCTGAGCTTCGCGAACAAGGCATGAAAAAGCTCATTTTTGACCTTAGAGACAATCCTGGTGGATATATGGATCAAGCCCTACTGCTCAGCAACGAATTTTTGCAGAAAGGAGATTTGATTGTCTATGTTGAAGGCAAGAGCCGACCTCGTCAAGATATGTTTGCCGATGGAAAAGGCAGTTGCAAGAGCATAGAACTCGCAGTGCTTATCAATGAGAACAGCGCATCTTCCAGCGAGATTTTCGCAGGAGCTATGCAAGACAATGACAGAGCTACAATTTATGGAATTCGCTCTTATGGCAAAGGATTGGTCCAAGAGCCCGTCTATTTTACAGATGGCAGCGGCATCAGGCTGACAGTCCAAAGGTTTTACACCCCTTCGGGAAGATCTATCCAAAAACCATATAGCGAAGATTACGCCTACGACTTTTATAACCGCTATGAAAATGGTGAGCTTTTCAGTGCCGACAGCATAAAGACTGTTGACTCTTTGAAATATGAAACCAAGGCGGGCAGAACTGTCTATGGCGGAGGTGGCATCATCCCAGATGTTTTTGTACCACTCGACACAGTTGGTGTCACCGACTTTTTGGTTCAATGCAACAGACTTGGTCTCCAAAACAAATATGCCAGCAACTTCAGTGACAGCAATTTGGCATCACTTCGCAACATCAAGACAATTTCTGAGTTGCAAAAATTCCTGGATAGCCGCAACATTGAAGCTTCCTTTTTGAAATATGGCGCAGGCCAGGGAGCTGTACCTAAAAATGACGATTGGCAAATATCAAAAGATATTATTCTTACTCAGGTTAGAGCTTTGATTGGACGAATGACCCCTATGGGAGACAAAGCTTTTTACCCAATCTATCTAACCACTGATAAAATAATAGATATTGCCGCCAGCAATAAAGGTATGATATAATATGAAGCTAACTACACCGGTAGAAATAAAAGCACTTTCCAAGCGCTTTGAAAGTAATGTAAAAATTGCTGCTATCGGTTCTTGCTTTGCCGACGAAATTGGCGAACTTTTGATAGAAAGTGGCTTTGATGTATCTCTAAATCCTTTTGGCGTTCTATATAACCCTGCGTCTATTGCTGCTGCAGTTGAAAGACTCACTTCAGGCAAAAAGTTTTTAGCCTCTGATGTCATATTCTCCAAACCTTTGGGCAGATACAACTCTTTTAGTCATCATACAAGCTTTTCTAGACCTTCTGCGGAAGAATTTTTGGATAACGCAAATGCTGTGCTTGATCAAGCCGGCAATGCTTTTCGACAGGCTGATATTTGTTTGATTACTTTAGGCACTGCTTGGGTATTTCGGAATATAGCCAGCGGACAGATAGTTGCAAATTGTAACAAAGTTGCCGGTAATGAATTTACCAGAGAGCGACTTTCAGTCGAGGCTGTCATTTCTCTCTTATCGAATATGGTCAGCGAACACTCTCAAAAACAGTGGATTTTTACAGTAAGTCCTATCCGCCATTTTGCAGATGGAGCCAATGGTAATGCAGTTAGTAAGGCTACTCTGCTATTGGCTATTGACAACATCGTTAGCCATTTCCCTAATGCTCATTATTTTCCTGCTTTCGAAATAATAATGGACGAATTGAGGGATTATCGTTTTTATTCTGAGGATATGACTCATCCTTCTTCCCAAGCTTTAGAGTACATTTTTTCTAAATTTGTAGAATATGCTTTTTCTAAAGCAGCTATTATTAAAGTAGATGCTGCCCGCAATGCTTATCGCCAGGGGCAGCACCACCAAATATTTAAGTAATATTATAGGTTGCAAATAACCTCAAAGTAAGGAATACCATTGACTACTGACAATTTGTATAGAGTATTTTCTACTTGGTAATACAACTCATCGTTTAGATAAACTCTTTCATAGTCTCTTGGCAGTGACTCAACCAAAGCTCCAATAGGAGGTTCAATCACATAGTAGTCACCATCTCTATCCAAAACATAGAATACACCATCGTCGTAGTAGTAGTCTGTTCTGTCATCAATTCTGGCTGATATTTCAGCGTATGTTCTTGGAACATAGTTAGTATTAACTACAATTGAATATCTTCTTGCCAAATATGCTGCATTCTCCGATCTACGAACAGCATCATTAATCCTATTAATTCTCGCTAAGGTTAACGCTCTATGTAGCATATTTGCTCTAATTCTGCTTCCAATAGTTGGACGTGGTGGCCTTGGTGGGCGCATATTGTGGCGAGGTGGTTCGTTTCTTGGTGGACGCATGTCGCCGCGAGGGGGTTCATTCCTTGGAGGCCTTACCTCTTTGCCAACTGGCCCTGCATTTCGAGCCGGAGCTTTAACTGCAGCATTGCGATTGCTATTGTTCTTTGGGGTCGGAGCTTTTACCGCAGCATTGCGATTATTATTGCTTTTTGGAGCTGTAATCTCTTTGCGAGGCTCTGTCTTTGAAGCAGTAGTCTTTGCCGCACTGGTACGAGTATTTTTACTTGCACCAACATTACTACTCTTTCGACTGCCTGATTTTACATTTGCACTATTGTTAGATTTTGTGCTATTTACTGAACTTTCAGTATTGTTTGCTGAACTTCTTCTTGATTGTCCCAATGCCTCTCCTGGGCAGACACCCATCACTAAGATGAGGGAAAGTGCAAATATTGCAAACCTTTTCATGACTGAAATATTTAAGGGTTAAACTTCGTAATAGTATAGTCAAATCGTATGCCAAAAAAACTTACCTTTGACACTTATAATCAATATATATTAATATGAGCAAACAGATTCTCGTTACCGGCGGTTGCGGCTACATTGGATCGCACACTTGTGTAGAACTATTCGAAGCTGGATATGAGCCGATTATTGTAGATGATTTATCTAATTCCGAGCCAACAATTCTCGAGGGCATTGAAAAAATTTGTTCAAAAAAAATCACTTTTTATCAAGTAGATTGTCTCGATAGTTCAAAACTTGAAGATGTTTTCAAAAAACATTCATTTGCTGCAGTCATCCATTTTGCCGCTTTAAAGGCAGTTGGCGAGTCTGTTCATAAGCCATTAGATTATTATCAAAACAACCTTGGCTCTTTGATTAATTTGCTTTATCTAATGAGAAAATATTCAGTAGAAAATATCGTTTTTTCTTCTTCCTGCACAGTCTATGGCCAGGCAGATGTGCTGCCTGTTACTGAGCAGACGCCTCGCAAGGCAGCCACTTCTCCTTATGGAGCTACAAAGCAAATGTGCGAAGATATTCTTAGGGATAGTATTTCTGCGTACGGCTGTTTTAAAGGCATTGCTCTTCGCTATTTCAATCCTATCGGAGCCCATCCAAGTGCTCTCATTGGCGAATTGCCAAGAGGAATTCCAAATAATCTGCTTCCATTGGTTACACAGCCTGCAGCCGGCATCCGCCCTATGTTGAATGTGTTTGGCAATGATTACAACACTCCGGATGGCAGTTGCATTCGCGACTATATTGATGTTGTGGATTTGGCTAAAGCTCATGTGATGGCTGTTGACAGAATGTGCCAAGGACGCAGCAAAGCCAACTTTGAAATATTCAATATCGGCACTGGTCGCGGAGTTTCAACCATTGAACTTATCAAAACTTTTGAGGAAGTAAACCATTTGAAACTCAATTGGCAGATTGTTGCGCGCCGAGATGGAGATATTGAAGCTGTTTGGGCCGATACCAGTTATTCGAATAATGAACTTGGCTGGAAAGCCACAAGGCCACTGTCTGAGACTTTAAAATCGGTTTGGAAATGGCAACAAAACATTACCTTTGCGCTTCGAAAATAAAAATATTAACAATATGGAATTTAAATATGAACCAATGTTTCAGTTAGGTGAAGATACCACCGAATATTATAAACTTACAGACAAAGGGGTAAGTGTTGGAGAATTTGAAGGTCACAATATATTAAAGGTGGCCCCTGAAGCTCTCACAATGCTTGCCAATGCTGCTTTCAGAGATGTAAACTTCTTATTGCGCCGCGCTCATAACGAGCAGGTAGCTGCAATTCTCAGCGACCCCGAGACTAGCGACAACGACAAATATGTAGCTCTTACTTTCTTGCGTAATGCAGAGGTTGCTGCAAAAGGAAAACTTCCTTTCTGCCAAGACACAGGCACAGCAATCATTCATGCAGAGAAAGGCCAGCAAGTTTGGACCGGCTTTTGCGACGAAGAGGCTCTCTCAAAAGGTGTGTACAAGACTTATACCGAAGAGAATTTACGCTATAGTCAAAATGCTCCTCTGGATATGTACAACGAAGGCAACACCAAATGCAACCTTCCTGCACAGATTGACATTGAGGCTACAGAGGGTATGGAATATAGGTTCCTCTGCGTAGTAAAAGGTGGTGGGTCTGCCAACAAGACATATTTTTATCAAGAGACAAAGGCCCGCATTCAAAACCCTGGCACTTTGATTCCTTTCCTTATCGAAAAAATGAAGAGCCTCGGCACAGCAGCCTGCCCTCCTTATCATATTGCATTTGTTATCGGCGGTACTTCAGCTGAAAAAAATCTGCTCACTGTGAAGCTTGCTTCTACTCACTACTATGATAGTCTTCCGGCTACAGGTGATGAGACTGGCCGAGCTTTCCGAGACATTGAGCTTGAAGAACAGCTATTGAAAGAGACTTACAAGATTGGTTTGGGTGCTCAGTTTGGCGGTAAAGCTTTTGCTCATGACATCCGCGTGATTCGCTTGCCTCGTCATGGCGCCAGCTGCCCTATCGGCTTGGGAGTAAGTTGCTCAGCTGACCGAAATATCAAAGCTAAAATCAATGCCGATGGTGTTTGGATTGAGAAGATGGACGACAAGCCAAGTGAACTAATTCCTGAAGATATGCGCAATGCTGGCGAAGGAAATAGTGTAGTCATTGACCTCAACCGTCCAATGAGCGAAATTTGCACGACTCTCTCAAAATATTCGGTTTCTACCCGCGTAAGTTTGAATGGTACTATCATCGTGGCTCGTGACATCGCTCACGCCAAGTTAAAAGCTCGTTTGGATGCAGGTGAAGATCTTCCTGATTACTTCAAAAATCACCCTGTGTTGTATGCAGGCCCTGCCAAGACTCCTGCCGGAATGCCTTGCGGCTCAATGGGGCCAACAACAGCAAACCGTATGGACCCTTACGTTGATGAGTTCCAAGATCATGGGGGTTCAATGGTAATGATTGCCAAAGGCAACCGCACAAAAGCTGTGACAGATGCTTGTAAAAAGCATGGCGGCTTCTACCTCGGCAGCATCGGCGGCCCTGCAGCTGTTCTTTCAATGAACTCAATCAAGAGTATTGAATGCGTTGAATATCCAGAGCTCGGCATGGAAGCCATCTACAAAATCACTGTTGAAAACTTCCCAGCCTTCATCCTTGTTGATGACAAAGGCAACGACTTCTTCACAGGCAAAATTTAACAATCACATACTCAAATAAACCAATCCCACTCACGACCATGTTCGTGGATGGGATTAGTTTTTTAGTAAAGTGCCCTTTTGAGCCTGATGCGTCTTTTGCGCCTGCGCCGTAATCGTCTCTTAATATGGGATTTAGGCCTTCGTTCGGTCTCGATTTTCGAGCACATCACGAAGTCAATTGGTTGAAAGTCAACGTTTTCCGTAGCAGGCTCAAACATATATTTGGTTGCAAAAAAGTAATGATTACCTTAGCAGTAAATAATTAGCAAGTGGGTAGATATGACGGGCAAGGTTAATAATTATTTGGAAGTAGATGTCGTTCACATCTACATGTTATCAAATGACAAGGGTGTAATTTTTTATGAAAAAGATGACTTTTTGATCTTCTTCACAATTGTGTGTTGTTGCGCACGCAAGTATGGCATTTCAGTGGTCGCCTTCTGTATTATGCTCAATCACATACATCTGGCGGTGTTGCGCACTAACATTGACAGCATAAAACTATTTATGTATGAAGTAAAGACATCTTATGCCAGAGAATACAATACTCAATACTCAAGAAAGGGAGCTCTCTGGCAAAAGAGTTTTGGTCGTTCCATCGTTTATGACAGAAAAAATAAACAGACTCTTGCCGCATACATCTATAACAATCCTGTCCAAAAGTGCATTTGCTCAAAAGCCAATGAATATAGATGGAACTTTCTAAAGTATTATAACGATAAGTATCCTTTTTCTTCATTTATACCTCATGACCATGCATCTTCTAATTATCGAAATGCATTAAAAATTCTAACATATCGTATGGAACGAATTCAGCCACTAAATTATGCTTTACTGAAAAACCTTTACAAAAAGTTATCCGATTTAGAAAGCAATACTTTTAAAGATTGTATTATTAGTCAATACAACTGTATTGATTACGCATTTTTTCTTTCTTTGTATAATGATTTCAATCAGATGAACAAAGCCTTCGAGTATACTGTAGGTAAGCAATATGAAATCAATGAGTATAAAGGTCCAGCCTCATATATAGAATTTCGGATCCTCTATCAGGAAACCAAACGGCTTGGTTATGTTGGAAAAGCAAGACCTTTCTTCAAGATGACTCAATCAGAACTGATACAACTTTCGAATATCCTTCAAAAAAGTACCAAAGCAAGCCAGTACCACCTTAATCATTATTTGCATATAGGACTAGAAGAATAAATCTACAGATTACCTGCGATGTAAGCTTCACATTATCTGAGATTTAGGCCTTGGTTAGGTCTCGATTTTGGAACCTATAACGAAGCTAACAAATTAAATACCAATGAGTTCTGTCGCAGGCGACACCATAATAATTGCTAGTTTTGTCCGTTCTGCATAAGGAAGACTTTCATGAAGTCGTTTAGATCACCATCAAGAACGGCTTGGGTGTCTGTGGATTCAAAGCCTGTGCGGACATCTTTGACGAGGCGGAAAGGTTGAAGAGTGTAGTTGCGGATTTGACTTCCCCACTCTATCCTCTTCTTCGTACCTTCAAGCTCAGCTTGCTTTTCCTGGCGTTTCTTCAACTCCAAGTCGTAAAGATGTGACTTTAAAATACGAAGAGCATTTTGGCGGTTATCAAGTTGACTGCGAGTCTCAGTGTTTTCAACAACAATACCCGTAGGAATATGGCGCACGCGCACGCCTGTTTCAACTTTGTTTACATTTTGTCCGCCTGCTCCGGATGAGCGATAAGTATCCCATTCTAAATCGGCCGGATTAATTTCAATTTCAATAGTATCATCCACCAATGGATAGACAAAAACCGAAGAAAATGTAGTCTGACGCTTGCCTTGAGCATTAAACGGTGAGATACGGACCAATCGGTGTACACCGCTTTCGGCCTTTAAATAGCCATAAGCATATTCACCTTCAATTTCTATCGTGCAAGATTTGATACCAGCCTCATCGCCATCAAGGACGTCAGCAACAGTGATTTTGTAACCATTACGCTCAGCCCATCGCATATACATTCGCATGAGCATTGAACTCCAATCGTTGGCCTCTGTGCCACCAGCACCCGAATTAATTTTAAGAATCGCTCCAAGATTATCTCCCTCGGCAGAAAGCATGGTGCGAAGCTCCAAAGCCTCTACATCAGCCAGTAAAGCATTATACCCAGCCTCGGCATCAGCCTCAGCATCTTCGCCAAAATCAACCAACACTTCAAGGTCCTCGTAAGCACTAACAGCCTTGTCGTATCCATCCACCCAAAATTTTACCACCGCGATGTCTTTAAGCATGGCTTCTGCTTCCTTTGGATCATTCCAAAAGTCTACAGCAAGGGTTTTTTCTTGTTTTGATGTTAATTCAGAACGTTTAGCATCGATGTCAAAGACACCTCCCCAACGTCTCTAACCGCTGTTTAATCTCTTTTATTTTATCCGGAGCTATCATATCTCTATAGTTTCAATTGTTTCAAAGCATTGCCGGCCTGTTGATAAGAAAATCCACGTGAAAGGGCAAATCTCAGCAATTTTGTGCGAAGTTGCTCTGCATCATCAGCCTTGACAGACTTAGCTTTTAGAGCCAAAAGCTTCTGAAGCCGCTCCACTTGTGAGTCCTCATCCAACAACGCCAATGCCGCCTCAACTGCCTCTTTTTCTACACCTTTGGTGTGCAACGCATATCTAATTTTGGCCTCTCCCCAGCCTTGCAAGCCACTTTTATCTCTCACAAAAGCCGAAGAATATCTGTTTTCATCCAGAAACTTTTCTTTGCAAAGCCGGTCTATTATCTTTGCCGCATCCACTTCTTGAGAAAGTGCGACAATTTTCTTTTCTATATCTCTGCGACAATACTCCCTACGGCTGCAAAGAGCCATCATACGACTGAGTATTTGATCGGCAGTCATCATCTACTAACCAATAGTAGCACCATTTACCAGCCTTTCGTCAGGAGCAACGATTCTCATCTTGCCGTCAGGTTGGCGAGCCATCAAAATCATACCTTTAGACTCAATGCCCTTAATCTTACGAGGCTTTAGATTGGCCAAAATGCAAATTTGTTTTCCAACCATCTCTTCAGGGCTGTAATATTCTGCAATGCCACTGACAATCTCTCGCTTGTCAAGGCCTGTGTCTATCTTTAGATGCAATAATTTATCGGTCTTTGGCACTCTCTCGGCCTCCAGCACTGTGGCTGTGCGGATGTCCATCTTTTCAAAATCTTCAAATATGCATTCTGCCTTGGCTGTGTCAAGAGTAACAGCAGTAACATCCTCTGCGTTTGCAGCCTTTGATGCCGCCAATTTGGCCAATTGAACATCAATCTGAGCATCTTCAATCTTAGAAAACATCAACTGGGCTGCAGCTATCTGATGACCGGCAGGAATAATCTCGCCGCTACCAATCTGATCCCATGAAAGGTTTTCGAGGCAAAGCATCTCAGTGAGCTTTTTGGCAGAGAATGGAAGGAATGGCTCCATAGCAATAGCCAGATTTGCGCATATCTGTAACGATGTATATAATATAGAAGCCGTGCGGTCCATATCAGTTTTAGATACCCTCCAAGGCTCTGTATCAGAAATATATTTATTTCCTAAACGGGCCAAGCTTATGGCCTCTTTAAGTGCCTCACGGAATTTGTAGTGCTCTATGTTATCTTCGATAGCTGCCCTAATGGCAGGAATCTGATTTAATGTCTCAGCATCAATAGCTTCTGGCTTTAAATTGACAGGAACTTTCCCTTCGAAATTTTTATGAGTAAGAACCACGGCACGATTCACGAAGTTGCCATAAATAGCAACCAATTCGCTGTTGTTGCGTGTCTGGAAATCTTTCCATGTAAAGTCATTGTCTTTGGTCTCCGGAGCATTGGCAGTCAGCACATAGCGAAGGACATCCTGCATCTGAGGGAAATCCTTAAGGTACTCATGAAGCCAAACAGCCCAGTTGCGAGAAGTGGATATTTTGTCTCCCTCAAGATTTAGGAACTCATTTGCAGGCACATTCTCTGGAAGAATGAAACCATCTCCATAAGCCTTCAAAATAGAAGGAAAGACTATGCAGTGAAACACGATGTTGTCTTTGCCAATAAAATGAACCAACTTGGTATCTTCGCTCTTCCACCATTTCTCCCAATCATTCGGCAGTAATTCTTTTGTGTTTGAAATATAGCCAATAGGAGCATCAAACCACACATAAAGCACTTTGCCTTCTGCACCTTCAATCGGCACGGGCACGCCCCAATCCAGGTCGCGAGTGACAGCGCGAGGCTGCAAGCCGCCGTCAAGCCAACTTTTCACTTGGCCATAAACATTGGTTTTCCACTCTTTGTGACCCTCAAGAATCCATTCGCGAAGCCACAGTTCGTAGTCTTGCAATGGCAGATACCAGTGAGTGGTGGCCTTCTTGATTGGTTCTGCGCCACTGAGTTTGCTCTTCGGATTGATAAGCTCTTCAGGGCTGAGAGTGCAGCCGCATTTTTCACATTGGTCACCATAGGCTCCTTCGTTTCCACATTTTGGGCAAGTGCCTACAATGTAGCGGTCAGCCAAAAATGTTTTTGCCTCAGTGTCATAATATTGCTCACTCTCTTTGGTGATGAATTTTCCTTCGTCATACAACTTTTTGAAAAAGTCTGTTGCTGTATCAGAGTGAATATCTGAGCTGGTGCGGGAATATATGTCAAAATCAATTCCGAAATCAGAGAAGGCTTTCTTGATAATGCCGTGATATCTGTCCACAATATCTTGTGGTGTACAGCCTTCTTTACGAGCTTTTATCGTAATTGGCACTCCATGCTCATCAGAGCCACACACGAAAAGAACATCCTTGCCACGCATTCGCAGATACCTCACATAGATATCAGCAGGCACATAAACCCCTGCAAGGTGTCCAATATGTACAGGTCCGTTAGCGTATGGTAGCGCGCATGTTACAAGTGTTCTTTTGTAATCTTTCATATTTGTATAAAAAAATAAGTTATAGCCCACGCAAAGGTAGCATATTAGAGCCGATTAAGCTCTTTTGTTAAGGTATTTTTTACAGTATTGAGACAAGACAATAGTCTCATTTTTTCTTTCAATAGCTCTTTATCTCCATTCTTAATTGCTGCATCTATTTCTTTTTGAGTAGCGATGCACAGCCTGTCTATAACCTTTATTCTGTATGCGATAACCACCTTGGGCACATTTTTGCCTAAAAGTAGTTCCTCTGGAGTCAAGGAATCCAAATAAACCTTGATAGTCAAAGGATACTCATCACAAATGACATCCATCATTTGTTTACTGACATTTGGATCTGGATGAATGGAAAAATAACGAATAACTTTGCCCTGAGATGCCTCACATTCAAGTCCTTCTTCTCTTGGCAGGCTGAAATATTCGTTGAAAATTGTTCTGTTAACAGGATTTACAAACTCCAACTCATCTTCATCAAGAGACTGCTTGATATACTCAGCCACAGTCTGCTTTGGCTTTTCAGCTTTATAGCGCAAATTTTCTTCTCTATACAAAGGGTGCTCGCCAAATTTTAACAAATAGTATATGATTTCCTTTTCATTCACTTCCAGAAAAGCATCTATGATGGGCTTGGACTCCTCATTTGTTGAAACCATTTCAAAAGACGCCTCTTCAATTCTGGCGCGAGATTGCTCTAATGAGTTGCGGTTAGATCTTATTTGACTAATCTTTTGATAAATTGAGTCTTCTCTAATTTTGAACTTGGCAGCAACTTGTTCCACATAAACATTTCTCTCAATTTGATCAGGGATTACAGC
>JAAZCF010000323.1 GCA_012513425.1 Bacteroidales bacterium | reverse complement strand
CTCTATTGCTGGCTAATATTGAAAAATTACCATCAGGAGTGTCGGAAAATAGAAAATCATCTCCGATTGAAGAGAAAGGAAACCCCATGTTTTGAGGTTCATCCCAGCTATCACTATTCTCGTTCCATTCGCTTACAAACATATCATAACCACCCATTCCGAAAAGACCTTGCGATGAATAGTATAGCTTTTTCCCATCGAAACTTACCAGTGGCATAATCTCATTTTTCGATGATAAAAACTCTTTACCTAGCAAGGTAGATGTGCTCCAAAGTGTATCGTTAATTTTTGTTGAGGTATAAATATCTCTTTGACCTTGGTTGTCCTGAGAAAAAAAGAGGGTTTTCATGTCAGGGCTGAAGGAAACTATCTCTCCAGAAGACAATTTTGCCCAACGATCATGGTCAATATGAGAATAATACTGAAAAAAGTTGTTGCGAGGCACTTTCTTACTAGCCACGACGATAGGTTGGCAGGCAAATGAGAGCATTTGCAAGCCATTGTCGCATTGAGCTATTTTTTCAAGCATACGGGTTTTAAAAAAACTGTCGTTCGAAACATCATGGGCTCTTCTATAGAGAGTCGAGGCTTCATCGAAAGCATAAGAGCTGAGCTTTTCGTCTGCTTGTTTTTCAAATTGAGACGCTTGCTGGGCCGTTGCTGAAAAAGAAAATAGCAAATCAATACAAAGAAAAATATGTAATCTATAATAATACATTGCTGATAAACTGAAAACAAAGTTACTAAATACTTTAAATATTAGGAAAAAATAGTATTTTTGCAGACTATTTTAGAAAGATAATATTTAATAAAAAACAAATAAATAATTATGCAAAGTAAAGGCGCCATTCGTTTCGTGGCTATTCTGATCAGTCTTGCATGTTTGTTCCAGTTGTCATTCACGCTGGTTACTGCATTGCAGGAGAAAAAGGCTGATAAGTATGCAGAGTCAGTTGTGACTTCGGTACAGCAAGATCCTTCATACAGTGCAGTGTCTGAGCTTGATAAAGCTTTCTATTTGGACTCAGTTCGCAACGCTGCCGACAATTATTTTCTTGATTCAATTTCAACTGAAAAGGTTTATTTCGGCTACACTTACAAGAGTGTTAAAGAGAAAGAAATCAACCTTGGTTTGGACCTCAAAGGAGGTATGAACGTCACGTTGCAGTTAGATCTCGCACAGTTGATTCGTTCATGTGCACGAGAGAAAACTACTGACCAGTTCAATAGCGCTCTTGCGCTCGCAAGCGAAAGAGCAGAAACTGATCACACAGACTTCATCACTCTTTTTGCTCAAGCTTGGGATGAAATTGCTCCAGATCAGAGACTCTCATTTGACATCGACCTTGAGAAACTCAGTGGTGATATTCAAAACAAATCAAGAGCAACAAACGAAGTAATTATCAGCCTTCTTCAGCAAGAGGCTGAGAGCGCAATCAGCAACTCCTTTTCAGTAGTTGAACGTCGTATTAATCAGTTCGGTGTTGCCCAGCCTAATATTCAGAAAATCGGTAACACAGGCCGTATCTTGGTTGAGCTTCCAGGCGTTAAAGAGCCTGAGCGTGTTCGTAAGCTTCTCCAAGGAACAGCTTCTCTAGAATTCTGGCACACATACACTTATAACGAAATTCTTCCTTATCTTCAAGAAGTAAATGACGCCGAAAGACTTCGTATCGCTTCTTCTGAAGCTCAAGCAGATTCAGTCCAGACACCTCAAGATTCTCTTGCAGTGGATTCTCTTGCAGTGGCTCTCGGCCAAACCGATGCCACCAGCGATGTATACGCTCAAACAAATCCTTTGTTCACCAAACTTCAGCAATTGGGTTCAAACACCGCATGCCTTGGCTTGGTTCACTATCGTGACACAGCAGAGGTTGGCCGTATGATTCGCGAGAGCCGCGTGAATTTCCCAAGTGATTTCGTATTAGCTTGGTCTTTCAAACCAAGTAGCTATGCTTCAGAGCCAGTATATTTTGAGTTGGTGGCTTTGAAGAGTACTGCTAACAAAGGTGCAGTCCTTGATGGTGGTGTTATCACTTCAGCTCGTGTAAATTATAATCAAATGAGCGGTGGTGCTGAAGTAAGCATGACAATGAACAGCACAGGCGCTGCTCGTTGGGAAGTTGTTACCGAGCAAAGTATCGGCAGACAAATCGCCATCGTAATGGATGGTAGTGTATATTCATATCCTAATATTGAAAATAAAATCGCCGCTGGTAGCAGCCAGATTACTGGTAATTTCACTCAAGAAGAGGCAGACGACCTTGCAACAGTGCTTAAGTCAGGTAAGTTGAATACTCCTGCCCGTATAGTTCAGGAGCAAGTAGTTGGTCCTTCTCTCGGTAGTGCATCTATCCATTCAGGTCTCGTTTCATTCATCATCGCTTTCTGTCTCGTACTTCTTTACATCCTATTTTTCTATCGTAAAGCCGGTTTAGCAGCTGATATAGCTCTTTTGTGCAACGTATTATTCCTATTAGGTACTTTGGTATCATTTGGTGCTGTTCTTACCCTTCCAGGTATTGCCGGTTTGGTGTTGACTATGGGTATGGCTGTGGATGCTAACGTTATTATTTATGAGCGTGTCAAAGAAGAGCTTCGCGCTGGCAAGTCACTTCGCCTTGCTATCAGCGATGGTTACAGAAATTCATATTCAGCAATTATTGATGGTCAGGTTACTACCTTGCTTACAGGTATCATCCTTTATGTCTTTGGTAGTGGTTCCGTTAAAGGTTTCGCTGCTGTATTGGTAATCGGTATCATTACATCAGTATTCACTTCAATTTTCATTACAAGATTATTGTTTGAAAGATGGCTTAAGAAAGGCAAAGATATCAGCTTTGATTCTCCTTCAACTCGCGAGTTCTTACAACATACTAAGGTTGACTTTATCGGCAAAAGGAAAATCTCTTATCTTGCATCAGGTATCGTTTGCTTGATCTGCTTGGTATCTTGCTTCACAAAAGGTTTCACTATGGGTGTTGATTTCACCGGTGGTCGTACATATGTTGTTCGTTTCGACGCTCCTGTTACTCCTGAAGATGTTCGTGCTGCCACTCTTGATGAATTTAATGAGGCTGCAGAGGTTAAGCAATTCGGTGGTGCTTCTCAAATGAGAATTACTACTAAATATAAAGTTGACAATTTATCGCAAGAAACTGATCAAGAGATTGAGTCTATGCTATACAATGCTTTGAACGGCTTCTTTGCATCTCCTCTTACTCTTGAACAATTCACATCTACTTTGGATAATCCAAATGGTATTATTTCTTCTGATCGTGTGGATGCCTCAATTGCTAGTGAAATGAAGAGTCAGGCCGTGTGAGCAGTTATCCTCGCTCTCTTCGTTATCTTTGCTTATATCGCAATACGTTTCAAGAACTGGACTTGGGGTCTTGGTGGTGTGTCATCACTTGCCCATAACTCTATCATAATTATCGGTTTCTACTCATTGTTCACAGGTATTCTACCATTTACTCTGGATGTCGACCAACAGTTTATCGCTGCTGTGTTGACAATCATCGGATACTCAATCAATGATAACGTGGTTATCTTCGACCGTATTCGTGAGTACAAAGCTTTGTATCCAAAACGTGAGCTTAAAGAAATAGTAAATTCTGCTTTGAATGCTACTTTGAGTCGTACAATAAACACATCAGTGTCTACCTTGGTAGTACTGATCGCTATTGCAATCTTCGGTGGTGAGTCTATCCGTGGTTTCTCAGTAGCATTGGCACTCGGTGTTTGCGTTGGTACTTATGCTTCAATCTTCATCGGTACTCCTGTCATGTATGACTTAAACATGAAGAGACAAGCTAAACTTGAAGCTAAAAAGAAATAATTCAAGATTATCCATATATGACAAAAGGGTGGCAATGATGTGAACCCCAAAAGTTGGATGGTTTAACATTATTTAGGAAGCCTCCTCAGGTCTGGAAAGAGTTCGGTATTGTACCGGACTCTTCCCTTTTAGTCTCAGCTTGATCCTGTCGTAGTTGTAGTAGTGGATGTACTTTCTTAGTTCCACATTGAACTGCTCAACACTGTCCCACTCCTGCAAATATGGCAATTCCATCATGGAGTTGCCCAGGCAGTTGCCTTTGCGTGACATGCTCTGTATTATATGCCTGTCAGAGAGTATCTTCTGATATCTTTTGTGTTGATAATGCTAGCCCTGGTCAGAGTGGAAGATGAGTCCATCAAGGTATTTTTCTTTATTGAAGGCTTGACTCAGCATAGTCGTAACCATCTTGAGGTCGGGGTGGTCTGATATCACATAGGTGATTATCTCGCCATTATACATGTCTAGTTTTGTGGACAGGTAAGTCTTCCGGTCATGTATCTTAACCTCCGTAACGTCGGTGGTCCACTTCTGATTTGGCTTGTCTGCATGGAAGTCCCTGTTGACGATATTCAGTGCCACTTTTCCAATATTACCTTTATAGGTCTTATATTTGGCAGCCTTCTTACGCTTTGCTTTAAGCCCCATCTGACACATCAGCTTTTGTACTGTCTTATGGTTGACCACAATGCCATCATCCTCGTTAAGTTCAATAGTGATTCGTCTGTAGCCATACCTACCATAATGCTTGCGATAGATATGGTTGATATCCTTACGGAGATTATCATATCCATCTAGTTGCCCCAGCCTTCTGATGTTGTAATAGAATGTTGATCTGGCCATCCCCTTGAGT
>JAAZCF010000322.1 GCA_012513425.1 Bacteroidales bacterium | reverse complement strand
CAGCTCCGAGTGGAGGACGACGCATCATAGTAGGAGCTTGGCTGCCATCTGATACTCTCCAAGGTGAGTCTGTATAAGAAGGTGCAAACCAGAATTTGCGGTCCATAAGCATTTCTGCCCAAATACCACCATAAATGCATCGGCCAAGGTGCTCTATGAACTGACCATATATGTACTCAGACATTGGCTCACCTTGAGCAGAAGGATTTACAACGATGCTGGTATGTATTTGTTCACTTGAAACAAGCTCAAGATTCATATCATCAAACCATGCTTTTCCTTTTACTGTTGCTTCGCGAGTACCAAAAATACAGCTAATAGTTGCTCCATCACTGTCGCCTGTTTCAAATTCAAAAGAAACTTGAGTCCAATCATTTGTACCATATATCACCGGCGCTGGAGTGTCAACACCTTTAAATGTAAAGCAGACACCACCTCCATCAACTATAGATGCGATATCTTGAGTCTTGATCCAGCCAGAAAAGCGATATTTTGACCATGGCTTCAAATTAACTGTATTTGTCCAAGAGGCGGTGGTGTAAGAGTCAGCTGAAATGCAAAGACTCTTGGCTCCTTCATGAGCCACACCACCATCATAAAAAAGAAGGGGGGCAACATTGCCACCCATTGCGCGAGTTTGAGAAGCAGTCCAATATGCAACTTCGCTTGAAACTACATCTTCAGCCGAAGCATTGCGTATTTCTCCCCATTTTCCACCTGCAGAAGGTTGTGCTGATTTGTTGCCAAAGCATGACGACAATGTCAACGCAGCCAAAAGCAGAATTGAAAGTGTTTTAATAGATTTCATAAGTGATTTTATAGTTTAATGAATAATGTCATGTATTCACAAAAATAAACTTTTTGTTTATATTTGTAGAAATTTGATTTAGTTTAATTTATAAAATTTTGTATATGAAAAATCCTAGATATCTTTTTCCTTCTGACTATATGGCCGACCCTTCAGTGCATGTATTCAATGATAGAGTCTATATTTATCCATCACACGATTGGGAGTGTGAAAATACAGAGGATGATAGTGGAGATCAGTATGTAATGAAAGATTATCATGTTCTTTCAACTGATGACCCGATGACAGGTGAAGTAATTGACCATGGTAAAGTTTTAGACCTTGAAGATATTCCTTGGCATGGTCGTCAACTATGGGACTGCGATGTAGCCGAGAAAAATGGCAAATACTATATGTACTTTCCTATGAAAGACAAAAATGATGTATTCCGTCATGGTATTGCTATTGCCGACAATCCTGAAGGTCCGTTTATTCCACTTTCTGAGCCAATCCGCGGCAGTTATAGCATTGACATGGCTGTTTTTAAAGATGATGACGGTGTTTATTACATGTATTTCGGAGGTCTTTGGGGCGGTCAACTACAAAGCTATCGAGACAACATTGGCATTGAAGATCCTGCCAAAAATAACACTCCTGATAGTCCATGCCTTCCCCATGGCAAAGAGGCTTCTCTTTCAAGCCGCATCGTGCGCCTAAGTGATGACATGCTCAGCTATGCAGAAGAGCCAAAGCCAATTCTTGTTGGTGATGAAAATGACAAGCCTTTGACTGCCGACGACCCTCATCGCTTCTTTGAGGCCAGTTGGGTTCACAAATACAACGGAAAATATTATTTTTCTTATTCCACAGGAGACTCACACTTGCTTTGCTATGCAATTGGTGACAATCCTTACGGCCCTTTCTCATACCAAGGTGTCATTCTTACTCCGGTAGTTGGTTGGACCACTCATCATAGTAT
>JAAZCF010000023.1 GCA_012513425.1 Bacteroidales bacterium | reverse complement strand
GTTGTGTGGATCGCGCAGTGGTATGGGCTCAAATTACCCATTATCGTAGTAAGGCAGATGTGTGGTGCGACCGTGCAAGGTACTACTATAAAAGGGGTGTTGGATGGCTGCAATTCGGTGGGCTTGGATGCCAAGGCCTATAAAAGCAAAGACAAAAATATTGATGCTTTGAGAAAATTGCCAAAGCCGGCTATTCTCCATTTGGAAACAGATGGTGGAGTGCTGCACTTTGTAGTGTTGGCAGCAGTAAACCACAAAGGCTTCATGATTATGGACCCGGCCCTTGGCTCTAATATTATTATGTCGGAAGAAGATTTGGCAAGGCAGTGGAGTGGTTATGTTGTGCTCTGCGAGCCTGGAGCAAACTTCCAACAAGGAGACAGAACCAAATCTGCCCTATCAAGGATAAAGAGTGTCGCAACGCTCTATTGGAAGCAGATAGCATTGTCTGTGGTATCAGCAGTTATGTATATCGGGATATCTATGAGTACTGCTGTGTTTTTGCAGCAAATAGTGGATTATGTGATACCCGGTGGTAATGTTGGCTCGGTGCACATGGTTACAGTGATAATGTCAGTCTTGGCATTTGTAGCCTTTTTCTTGGGGCTTAGCAGAGTGACAAATATGCTGACAGCCTCAATTGGAATTGATTATACTTTAGTGACAGACTATATTCATCATTTGTTTGCTCTTCCTGTGAGTTTTTTTACTCTGCGTGGAAGTGGAGAACTAGCCTCAAGGGTGTCGGATGCTATGAATATTCGTTCGTTTATTGTTACGGGCCTTTCAACTCTGATGATTAGCCTGTTGACTCTTCTTGTCTCATTCGCCCTAATGTTTACTTACTACTGGAAAATGGCAATTATTATGCTGATGTTTATTCCTGTTTATTGTCTGGTGTATTATTTATCAAATAAAGTAAACAGAAGGGTGAATCGAGACATTATTGAGGCATCAGCCAAGTTCGAAGAGATGACAATAGAAGGCATATCGGCTATCAGTACAATCAAGTACATGTGCGAAGAAGATCAAGTTACCGTAAAGATTGAAAAACAATATGCCAGATTGAGCTCGATGATTTACAAAGGTGGAAGATGGGCAGGATTGTTTGCCAGTAGTAGTGATATTGTATCCAAATTGCTGGTAATCGTTATCTTGTGTTCTGGTGCTCTTTTTATTTTCAAAGGGGAACTGACAGTAGGCGAGTTAGTGTCTTTCTATTCAATGATAGCTCTTTTTTCTGCTCCTCTTGGTGAGTTGGTAGGCTTGAATCAAAGCTTCAATGAAGCCAAAATATCAGCGAAAAGACTTTTCGAAATTATGGATTTTGAGGTTGAACAAGAGACTCGAGTGGATCCGGGAGAATCTCCAAAACCATTAGTTTTCGATGATGTTAAATTTTCATATCCTGGTCATCATAGTTTGATTGAGCACTTCAGTGATTCATTTATGCCTGGACAGATAACGGCATTAGTAGGAGAGAGTGGCTGTGGCAAAAGTACAGTTGCGTCTTTGATTATGAGAGGATATCAACCCCTTGGCGGCAGTATCAGTTTGGACGGTATGAATATTTCTTTGTTTGGATTGAAACAATGGAGAAATTATGTTGCTCTTGTCCCGCAGGAGTGTATTTTGCTGAATGCTACAATATTAGAAAACATCACAGGCGGTTCAAAAGAGCCGGATTTGGAAAGGGTAGCTAAACTACTGGTCGAGTTGGATATGCAAAATTTTCTATCTACTCTGCCTTTGGGCATTATGACAAAAGTGGGGGAGAGAGGGGCCACTCTCTCTGGCGGTCAGAAACAAAGAATTGCCTTGGCCAGAGCTTTATATAAAAGGCCCAAAATATTGATAATGGACGAGGCCACATCTTCATTAGATGTCAGCAGCGAAAAGTTTATTCTATCAAAAATTGAGACTTTGGCGAAAGGGGGATTGACTGTAGTGATGATTACACATAAAACTGATAATATTAAAATAGCCGGTAAAATAATTAATATGAGCGCGCGCTCAAAAGGTGAAGTCTGCACACCTTGATTTTGCAGGCATTAATGAATTATGAATACTACTATGGAAGAATTAAAAGTGAAGGCTTTTGGATTGGAGGAGATTACTTCTTCCGAGCTAGATGTCAGGGGAGGAGGCACACTTGATGTGTTGCAGAAGATTTTGGAAATTGCGTCGGCAATATGGGCTTTTTTGCAAAACTATTGGCCATTAATCAAAAAAGGGTACAAAGATGGAAGAGCTTCAAATAGTTAATCGATATTTTATCGAAATCGGCTCTATCGAAGCCGCTCAAGTGGTTGGTGGAGTCGATCAATCTTTGAAAAAACTATTATATGATATAGCTTTCATTATTGGAAAACTTATCAAGGCTATTTTTGGAAATCATAAACCACAAATAGCTTAAACAAAAGCAACTAAAGGGTGTCCTTATTTTTGGGAACCCTTTTTTTAGTGTTTTTCAGAGAAAAGCAGTACTTTTGCGGTTTGAAAAATGAAGAGGATGGGTAATAATTTGATACTTGCCGTTGAAACAAGCGGAGCCGCATGCTCTGTGGCGCTATTTAATGAATCGTGTATTTTGGGCTCAAAAACATTGGAAGATTCACATATTCAATCATCTATGCTTGTTCCAATGATTGAACAACTATTTTCGTCTGTTTCTATGAAAATGTCAGATTGTAAGGCAGTGGCTGTGAGCAGCGGCCCTGGGTCATATACAGGTCTCAGAGTGGGTGTTTCTACGGCAAAAGGCTTATGTTATGGCCTGAATATTCCGTTGATTTCGGTTAATACTTTAGATTTGTTGGTGGCTGCAGCTACAAGTCATTTTAAAGCAGATGAAACAATTGATTTTTATGTTCCCATGATTGATGCACGTCGCATGGAGGCATATCAATCAGTTTATAATTCTAAAAGTGAAAGAATTAGCAGTATCGAGCCAAAGATTTTTAATCAGAACAGTTATGATGCTTATTTAGAAAAAGGCAAAGTTGCTTTTGTGGGCAATGCAGTTGAGAAATTCCAATCTGCTTTCCCTCACCAAAACTGTGTATATTTTTCTTGCGAACCTAGCGCCATTTATATGGGAAATCTTGCATTTGAGG
>JAAZCF010000321.1 GCA_012513425.1 Bacteroidales bacterium | reverse complement strand
CTTACACATAGGGCATTGTTTTCCTGTTTCATCGCGTGTTCCATTAGGAATATATTGCTTGAGTGCCCTCTCAACACCATTTTTCCATGTGTTGATACTCTCACTATCAAGCTCTAGGCCATGAACCAAGTTCAGAATATCAACGATAGGCATTCCATTGCGGATGACACCAGATATCAGCTTGGCATAGTTCCAATATTCCTTGTTGAACATATGAGAGATACCGCCGACAACATTTGGATAGCCATAAGCATCCACATAATGAAAGTCATAGCGGCTCTTTCCTGTATTGATGTCTTTTTCTTTTACAATCCAACCATGCTCTATTGATTGAGGAATACTTCGAGTCTCTTCATCAACGATACCGGTAAAGATTTCGTAAGGTTTTCCATTGAGCATACCAATCAGAGCAATCCATTTTTCTTTTCCATTACGGAAACGAATGACATCAGCCTCAAGAGATTGTGGACGCTTCTTGGTCTTGAGCACTGGAACATCTTTCTTTTCTGCAGAAACCAGCACGCCGCTTCTTGAGCCTTCGCGGTAAACTGTCACACCCTTGCAACCACATTCCCAAGCAGTGCGGTAAACTTCACTGACAATGTCTTCCGTGATATTTTCAGGAAGATTTACAGTTACACTAATAGAATGGTCAACCCATTTTTGAATAGCACCCTGCATACGAACTTTTGCAACCCAGTCGATATCTTCGGCAGATGCTTTGAAATATGGTGATATAGCCATCAAGGCATCTAGCTCTTTTGAGCTCATAGCCTCTATCTTTGCTCTGGAATAGCCTTGAATGTCTGCCCATACCAAGAATTTGTGGTGGAAAATAAAATACTCTTCAAAGCAATCACCAACATCATCTCTATATATAATATTTACATTCTTATCATTTGGATTGACCTTTTTACGGCGTTTATAGAAAGCTCTAAAAACCGGTTCAATTCCCGAAGTTGTCTGAGTCATGAGGCTGGTAGTGCCTGTAGGAGCTATTGTAAGCATGGATATGTTTCTGCGCCCAGATTTGACCATTTGTGCATAAAGCTCATGATCGGCCTCTCTAATACGAGAAATCATAGGATTGAATTTCTCTCTGTCGGCATCATATATTGGGAATGGACCTCTTTCTTGAGCCATAATAGTCGAAGAACGATAGGCTTCAACCGCCAAAGTTTTTTGGACTTTAACTGCAAACTCTATTGCTGCATCAGTGCCATAGCGAAGGCCGAGAGCCGCTAACATATCACCCTCTGCAGTAATACCCAGGCCTGTGCGTCGTCCATTAAGAGATTTTTGGCGGATTTTAATCCACATTTCCCTCTCAGTCCTCTTCACTTCTTCTTCCTCCGGATCTTTATCAATCTTTGCAAGAATTGCATCGATTTTCTCCATTTCCAAATCAATAAGGTCATCCATCAGACGCATAGCCTTGCGCACATGATCTTTGAACAACTCAAAATCAAAATAAGCCTCAAGAGTGAAAGGGTTAACTACATAAGAATATAAATTAATGGCGATTAATCGACATGAATCATAAGGGCACAGAGGAATCTCACCGCATGGGTTGGTACTGACAGTACGATAGCCCAAGTCAGCATAACAGTCAGCTACAGATTCACGTAGAATTGTATCCCAGAAGAGCACACCTGGCTCTGCTGATTTCCATGCATTATGCACGATTTTTCGCCAAAGGCCGGCAGCATCAATTTCTTTTACAACCTTTGGCTTTTCACTATATACAGGGTATTGCTGACTATATGTCTTTCCTCCAAGTGCACAGCGCATGAACTCATCATCAATCTTCACTGACACATTGGCACCAGTAACTTTACCATGCTCCATTTTTGCATCAATAAAATTTTCTGCATCCGGATGCTTGATGGATATACTCAACATCAACGCCCCTCTGCGGCCATCCTGAGCCACCTCTCTGGTAGAATTAGAGTAACGCTCCATAAAAGGTACTACACCGGTAGATGTGAGCGCACTATTCAACACAGGGCTTCCAGAAGGTCTGATATGAGACAAATCATGTCCTACGCCGCCACGACGTTTCATTAGTTGAACCTGCTCCTCATCTATCATCATGATACCGCCATAAGAATCTGCAGGATGATCCTGACCGATAACAAAGCAATTAGACAAAGAAGCTACTTGATTGCTATTACCAATGCCGCTCATGGGACCACCTTGAGG
>JAAZCF010000320.1 GCA_012513425.1 Bacteroidales bacterium | reverse complement strand
GTCATATATGTCAAAGCGTTTCTGAGCCTCATCCAGTACGCTGGTGTTAGAATGAATGCTTTTTCTCGTCGAAGCCGAATTTATTGACAAGGATGTCGCGCAGTTCGCGGTTAGGATTAAATATTATGCCTACAGTGTTGCGCAGCAATGCCCCAGACCTTTCGGCCATAATTAACATGAAGCGAGAGCTGTTTCATATTAGCGATACTAAATATGTATCACGGCTGCCATTGATAATATCTTTATGTAAAGCGACATGATATATATCACTCTAAGCGTCAAGAACGATAACGCCATCAACTATGAGAGTACCGATGCCCGTTTCGTAATTGAAAGCCGCACATCATCATAGAGAGGACTCGATGTTGAAAAGACGCTCTATGCAAAGAGCCGCAAGGGAACGCTGATTGTTCCTGCAGGAGAGTCAGTGAAGGTCGTATATTCGTTCTCGAAGGTTACCTTGTCAAAGAAGAAGTGCTGAAGGTATATCTGTATGAACAGGATGGTTCAAGAAACCTGTCAATATTAATGAAACATATATACCTTAATGAAGCCAAATTAGTTTATTAATTTAGTTTCAATGAGATTTGTTTCTAAGCGGTAGTCTGACTCGTTATTCCATTGAACTTGCCATATTTTTCCATCTCTTGTATCCAATTTTGAGAATATTCACATATTTTCTTTTGAATAAATCCAAAAGTGTCTGTGACTTTTGTCTGGATACAAGCACTAATGGCGAAAAAAGCCATAGTAAAGCTTATAAGTATAGTCTTTTCATAACCATGGGTATTAATGTTTAATACTCTTTTTAATAGTTATGGCCAAAATGGAAAGGCAACAGGCAATTGCCACTATCCAGAGGATAGTTTTGTAACTGAGAAAGAACTCGCTGAAATATGCCCCGACGATAATACCAATCAATATCATCGAAATTTTCAACATTCCGAAGTCCATAACTCCGTAGTTTCTCGCTCCGCTTAGGAACTTTTCAATTAGACATTTCATAGTAAATAAATTTTGTTCGGCAAAAGATACACTTTTTTACGTAATATCGCAATAACTGACCAAAAAATGAGCCCCAAAAAAGTCAGTAATTAGTTGGTCATTATTTGGTAAAGAAGGAAACGCACATTGCTGTATTTTAACAACTTGCATCTGTAAAAGGTGCTCCATCACGGTCTCGAATGGTGCCAAAGGACTGGAACTTGTAATATTTGCTGTCTCGAAAGATGCGCAAGCGCAGTTTTGACCCCAACATTAAAATTGATGTGCTCTACCAACTGGGCTAAGGATGCGTCATCAAGGATTGCACAGGTAGTTAATTTTGCTAAATTTGCAAGATAAATTATTATAAAATAGACAATGGATTTTACAAAAATATTACAGAGAATTTTGTCTTATGCTAAAGAAGAGGCTGCCAGGCTTGGTAATAAAGCTATCAACTCAGATCATCTTTTCTTGGGAATAATTAGAGACAACGATAATGATGCTGTAGATACGATAAAGGCTTTTGGTGGCAATATTGACAATATCAAAGCTGAAATAGAGAGCATTATTTCTGTCCAAGATTATATTCCTTATAGTCAATCTGATAGCGTAAAGGTCTCAAAGGAAATTGAAGACATTTATATGAATCTTTCAACAGAGTTGATTGAGTGCAAGGCCGAGAATCCAATGATGACACATTTATTGCTTGCTATTTTGCGTGAGTCATATAATTCTGTCACTCCGGTGATGAAGCGTTACGGGATAACCCATGATAGTGTGCGAAACTATCTATTGGGTGGAATTGTAACCCCGACTGATTCTCGCTCAAGCGATGTTCCAACAATCGCCAACCAAACTTCGAGCCAACCGAAAGACTTTGACTTGAGCCAGACACCTATTCAGCCTGCAAGCTCTGCTTTGAAACCAAGATCCAGCCAGCCTACCGGCCCAATTTCTAGCCCTGCAGCATCGCAACCCTCTCCTTCAACTCCTCAGCCAAAAAAGACTCCTACCCTTGACAAATATGGCATTGACCTTACAGCCGAGGCTGTCAGCGGGAATCTCGACCCTGTAGTATGTAGAGAAAAAGAAGTGACTCGAATTTATCAGATTCTATGCCGTCGCAAAAAGAATAACCCTGTTCTCATTGGTGACCCCGGCGTTGGTAAATCAGCAATTGTTGAAGGTCTTGCCCAAAGTATAGTGAACATGGCTGCCCCCGGTCCATTGAGCGGCAAACGCCTTGTAACTTTGGATATGAGTGCAATGGTGGCGGGCACAAAGTATCGCGGCCAATTTGAAGAGCGTATCAAAACCATTATTGATGAGGTAAAAGCAGCCGGAAACGTCATTCTATTTGTCGATGAAGTTCACACCTTGGTCGGTGCAGGAGGCCCTGCAGGT
>JAAZCF010000319.1 GCA_012513425.1 Bacteroidales bacterium | reverse complement strand
CCTTCGTTGTAACCGACTTCTTTTCCGTTTATCCATACCCAGGAAGCCGAGGCTGTTTTTTCCAGGCGGAGGAAGATCTGGCTGCCATCCCAAGATGCAGGAATGTTGAAGCTGAGACGGTATGCTCAGGTAGGGTTGTTGTCTTTATCTATTTGCGGATAGAATTTAGTTTTGAAAGGTGCAGCGACATTTCGGAACTGTTTGTCACCGAAGCCTTGCATTTCCCAATTGGACGGCACATCGATATTGCTCCACTGGCGGTCATTAAAGCTTGGCTGAAAGAATGTATCAGGAATCTCTTCCGGCACACTGCCGAAACAAAATTTCCAGTTACCATTGAGTGAAATGCTACTTTCAGGAATGAAATAACTGCGGCCTTCTTCCTGATTGAGCGAATACATATCCGTATTGCCGATGTAGTCGTAGATATGGTGAATAAAGTCATACTGTGCGGAAGCTGATGTGCAGAGTCCGCAAAAGATAAGTGTTGTAAGGATAAGTCGTTTCATATTTCAAAATTACAACATTATTATAATTGCTCTATTGGATAAAACTATCATTTTGCAGTTAAATGGATGATTATAATTTTACACTTACTGCAAAAAAAAATAAAACAACAAAAGCATATAGTATAAGCTTTTAATTAACTTTGTGTAATGATGAAAACAAATCATGGAAAACGAAGACTCTATTAATACCAAATAACATAACCTTTTATGATTAAAAAAATAACCTTAAGCCTTGCTGTAGCAGCTCTGGCCATCACAGCCAAAGCACAAGACTACACTCCACTTAAACAGATAATCGGCGACGATTTCTATATTGGTGTGGCTATCAATCCAAACCAAGTAAGTGGAAATGAAGACACCAAGACTATCCTCCACAATTTCACTACAATTACTGCTGAAAACGCCATGAAGCCTGCCGGAATCATTCAAGCCGATGGCAGTTATAATTTTACTGATGCAGATAAAATTGTAAACTTTGCAAAGGAAAATGGTCTAAAGATGAGAGGTCACACACTTTGCTGGCATGCTTCTATTCCTCGCAACTACATGAAAAATGCTGACGGAACTGATTTGACAAAAGAAGAACTTTATGCAAAACATGAAAAATATATTAAGGCTGTCTTTGAACACTTCCCAAGTGATGTTGTTATATACTGGGACGTTGTTAATGAAGCCTTGAACGATGGCGAAAACGAAGGTCGCTATCGCGAACGCAGTGAATGGTATCGCATTTGCGGACCAGAATTTATTTCTTGGGCTTTCAAGACAGCTCGCAAATATGCTCCTGCAAACGTAAAGCTTTACTACAACGATTACAACTTGGTTGATCCTGTTAAAAGAGAAAAATGCTATTTGATGCTTAAAGAGCTTGTTGATTCAGGCGTTCCTATCGATGGAGTTGGTATGCAAGCACACTGGAGCATGGATGTTACTCCTGCGCAAATTGAAGAATCTATCAACCGCTTTGCATCTCTTGGACTTGATGTTCAAATCACAGAGTTTGACCTTACTGTTTACAACAGCATTCACCCACCTAAAGCTTCCGAGCGCCAGATTGTGAAATATACTCTACCTTATGATGTTGTTGAAAAAGCTCAAGCCGATGCATACGCTTCATATTTTAAAGTTCTTCATGAAAATCGCGACAAAATCTCTTCTGTTATTTTTTGGAATGTAAATGATGCCAGCTCATGGCTTGGTCGTGGCTTCGCTATCCGCGGAAGATTAGATTATCCTCTTCTTTTTGACCGCGAAAACAAACCTAAAGCTCCGTTCTTCAGCATAGAGAACTATTATAAGTCTCTTAAATAACCCTAAAAAATAACCTATTACTATCACAAACGAGAGGGTGTCACTTGTGGCATCCTCTCCATTTTTTATAGTAAATAATCAGGGTGAAAATGGCGGAAAATTGCAGTAGCCAACTTCTTTCCAACCACAGCCGTCAAATCGGCCTCGCTTGCCTTCTTAACTCTAGCCACACTTCTGAAATTTCTGATGAGCTTGGTCTGAGTAGCTTCGCCGACTCCTTCTATATCAAGCAATTCACTTTGAATTTGAGCCTTACTGCGTAAATCGCGATGGAAAGTAATTCCAAATCTGTGGGCTTCGTCTCTAATGTGCATCATCACCTTCAGAGAACTTGAGTTTTTACTCAAAAACAGTGGATGAGGATCACCAGGTACTATCACTTCCTCAAAACGTTTTGCCAAACCAACTATCTTCACTTTATCATCGATTCCCAGCTCTTGCAGAGCCTCCAATGCGCAGTGAAGCTGCCCAAGTCCACCATCTACAACTATCAAATCCGGCAAAGGCTCCCCTTCAGCCAACATCCTGCTATATCTGCGGTTGACAACTTCTTTCATTGAGGCAAAGTCATTAGCTCCAACAACCGTCTTGATCTTAAAATGTCTATATTCTTTTTTGCTTGGCTTACAATCTCGAAACACTACACAAGATGCAACAGGTGAAGTTCCTTGAATATTTGAATTATCAAAGCACTCTATGTGCCGTGGCTCTACCAACATAGCCAAATCTGCTTTCAAGGTGGCAACAATTCTTGCAGAATGCTCCTCAGGACGCAAATGCTCTTCTTGTTTAAGCCTATCGGCCTTCATTGCTGCTGCATTCTTTCGGCTCAGTTCCATTAGGGCAGCTTTATCACCTTTCAAAGGAATATGCACATTTCTGCCTTCGAAAGTCGTATCGGGGTAAAAAGGAACAATGACCTCTTTGGACAATGGACCGAATTTTGAAATCATCTCCACCATGAACAAGCTCAGCAACTGCTCTTTGCTCTCTTCAATGCGGCTCTTCAGCTCCATATTGAAGCTCTGTACAATGCATCCACCTTTTACTCTGAGGAAATTACAAAAAGCATCAGAAGAATCCTCTATCAGAGAAAAGACATCTAAATCGTCAATAGAAGCACTTACAACCAACGACTTGGAGTAGAACTTTTCTAGCATCAACATCTTTTCTTTTTGCACATTTGCATCTTCAAACCTCAACTGCGAAGAGGCTTCATCCATGGCTGCCTTTGTCTGTTTTATCAGTTGCGCAACGCCTCCTTTCAAAATAGCAATTATTGACTCAATTTGCTCGTCATATTCTTGAGCTGACATTTGACCAATACATGGAGCTGCACATTTATCCAGGTGGGCATTGAGACATTTTCTGAATTTTCCGGCAGCAATATTCTCTTCAGTGAGCGCATATTTGCAGTTGCGCAACTTATAAATACTTGAGAACAAATCAACCAATGTATGAGCAGTAACCACAGAACTATACGGGCCAAAATAGCGTGAACCATCTTTGACAACTCTGCGAGTGAGGAAAACTCTTGGGAAAGTCTCATTTTTAATGCATAGCCAAGGGTAAGTTTTTCCGTCTTTTAATAAAATATTATAGCGTGGCTGCAATTCTTTTATCAAATTATTTTCCAAAAGAAAAGCATCTTCTTCAGTAGCAACAACAGTGTGCATAAGGTCAGCTATTTTGCTCACCATCACTCTGGTTTTTCTATCAAGAGACTCAGCAGGCCTGAAATATTGCGACACTCTTCGCTTCAAATCCTTAGCTTTTCCCACATAAATAACTGTTCCTTGATCGTTAAGGAACCTGTACACTCCAGGCGAATGTGGCAAACAATCAACTTTTTTCCTGACTTCCATTGCTTTATACTTACTAATACAAAGATAAATAATTACTTTTGTCGGTTGTTCTAATGGGAATTTTTCTTCATAGGGGATTAAAACTTGCAGCAGTCATCTTGATACTGTCTGCAGTTACCCCCTTGCCTGTGGCTCATGCTCAATATTATACACTCGGTTCAGACCCTAGCTCAGTATCATGGAGCAAAATTAAATCTGCAAATTACAGCATTGTCTATCCAGACTCCATGGACTCATTAGCGAGAGTTTATTTATTTAATTTCGAAAAGAATAGAAATTTGGTCAACGAAGGAATGAACCTTAACATGGCAAATGTTCCTTTAGTTCTACATCCATATTCCTCTTTGAGCAATGCCACTGTAGTATGGGCGCCAAAAAGAGTTGACATCCTCACAACTCCACCTTTTGAAAGAGGCTATGCCGACACTTGGGAAAACCAACTTGCACTGCATGAGGCTCGCCACATTGGTCAAATGACTCATTACACTACTGGCTTTTTTAAGTTTTTGAATGTGTTGCTAGGCGAGCAATCTGCCGGTCTTGGAGTAGGCTTCTATCCTACAGGATGGTTTTTGGAAGGAGATGCAGTCCACACAGAGACAGACTTTACACAGACAGGTAGAGGACGTGACCCTGACTTCCTTATGGGCATCAAAGCCTCAATAATGGAAGGAGAAAACCGCAGCTACGACAATTGGCGCTTTGGATCTTATAGATATTATGCCCCAAACAAATACTCTTTGGGCTATTTTCTCCACTCTACTGCCAAATATTACAGCAACAACTATCACTATCCAGGGCAGTTGATGAGAGCTTGGGCCTATGAGGTTTATAATCTGGGTATTTACAATGCCTCTTTCCGTCGCTACACCAAAAACACAGCCAGAAAACATTATAGATCTGGAGTTCAATTATTCAGAGAATATTGGTCCAAAGACCTTGAGGAAAGGGGATCTATGAATCCTATGCAGTACCTCAGCAACAATCCGAATAATTACTACACCAGCTATCACTCTCCTATGCCAATGGCAGCAGGTTTGACTTATGCAATAAAAAGCGGAGATGAAGATGCCAGCCAGCTTATCAGCATAGATTCAGATGGAAATGAAAGATTTGTGAGACCTTTTGCTTCTACTTCTTATGTCAGTCAATTGAAAAAAAGTTCAGATAGCACTTTTATCTGGAGCGAAATTATTCCTGATCTTCGTTGGGAATTAAAAGACAATTCAATCATACGAGAATACAACATAAATAGCAAAAAGATTACTAATCTCACCAAAGGCAGCAAATATTTCAACCCTTCGCTTAGTGAAGATGGACAATATATTGCTGTCACCGAATACTCTATGGATGCCAGATCTCTGTTGGTTATTTTAAATAGAGACGGACAAGAACTTGCCAAAGTAGCGGTTCCAAAAGACGGACAATTAAAGCAAACCGTGTGGAAGCAAGGTCAGATTTATGCAGGCATTATCACTGCCGACGGCTGGGGTTTGTTTTCTATTGATTTGAAAGATATTTTTGAAGGAGCCTCTTGCGAAGCTTGGCGAACAGAAATTCCCGAGCAGACTCGCACCCTACGCGATTTGGGAAATTACGGCGAAGATATCCTTTTTCTTACAGACTTGGATGGAGTCACCAATGTATATGGTTTTTCTACAAGCAGCAAGCAGATATACAAATTGACTAATGCTCCTTATGGTGTATTTTCACCAAATTACGACAGCAAGAGCAACAGCCTTTTCTACACATACTACGACCACAAAGGTTACCATCCTGTTCGCAGTTCTGCAGATTCATTATTACGCACCCCTGCTTCAATTAATCAACCATATAAATTTTATTTTGCAGATTATTTTTCAGAACAGGCCAATTCGTTTGTACAGCCTCTCTCTGCACAAAGGCAGACTGAATTAAAAGATTCGATAGCTCTGCTTCCTTCACAACATTTCAGTCGTCTTTCAAATGCATTTCAAATTCATTCATGGGCTCCATTCTATGCCAGTATAAATCGAATATTGGATTTGAGCTATGATTACCTCTATCAGTTGGCTGCCCCTGGAGCTACTATTCTTATGCAAAATCTGCTCGGAACCGCTGCCACTCAGGTAGGCTATTCATACCACAACGGTTTCCATGCAGGCCATCTGCATTTTACTTACTCTGGTCTATACCCTGCCATTGAACTAACAGCTGACTACAATGATCGTCATAAGACCATTCTCTCAGTATCAGAGCAAGGCAATATCCTCACATCCATTGATACCACTCAAACTGCAGCAATTGATATGTCTGCAAGAATATACCTTCCAATCAATCTTGGCAAATCAGGTTGGAACAGCGGATTAATTTCTGAAATACAATTCAACTACAGCAATGATGAAGTCGTGCTATTTGACAATGTTGCACGCAAAAATATGAATCTCCAATACGGAGTGAGATATTATCGTATGCTGCCACAAACAAAAACCAATTTGATGCCTCGCCTTGGCATTGGAGTTGAACTTCGTGGAGCTAATGCCAAAGGAGATCTTAGCAACAGCGGCAGAATGAATTATGCTTATTTATATGGTTATTTGCCTGGCATCACCAAGCAGCAAGGAATAAAGCTATCCCTTCAATATCAAATTCAAAATGGCAAAAAGTCAGTAGGTTATTTGCCAAACATGGCGACAGTTCCAAGAGGATATCAATCCTACATACTTAGAGATTATGCTAAATTATCTGTTGACTATGGAGTGCCTATTTACCTAGGAGATTTCCAACCTACAACATTGATATATCTAATGAGACTCAATCTCATCCCTTTCTTTGATTACGCTATAGACAATCTATGCAGCCCTAATCGGGTAAATATGTATTCTTATGGCACTTCTGCTTTACTTCAAGGCCATTTCTTCCACATTGGCGCCGAAATACAGATAGGTGTTCGCTGGGCTCGCTACTACGATATCCCTAGCAATTCTTGGAAAAATAATTTTAGATTAGTTACATATTATTCACTATAAAAAATGAAAAAAGACAAAGTATTTGGACCATTTGATTGGTTTTTGATAATAGGTATCATTGCAAGCAGCATAGTATATTCAATCGCCAATAATGAGATTGACATAATTGGCACTATTGTCTCCATTACTGGCATTATTTGCGTAGTATTGGGTGCCAAAGGATATCTCAGCAACTACATTTTCGGCCTTATCAATGTGGCTTTATATGCTTACATAAATTTCCAATCAAAATTATGGGGAACAGCAGCCCTCAATGGATTATATTATCTGCCTATGGAGTTTATTGGCTTCTTTTCATGGAGAAAAAGACTGCAGGAAGGTAGTGATAATTTGGTAGCTCCACGCTTTCTCACAAACAAGGCCAGAATCTGGATATCATTGGCAACAGTAGCATTAATTGCTGTCTGCGGCTGGATCTTGAGTAAATTTGGAGATCCAAAGCCTTATCAAGATTCCGCCAGCGCCATGCTATGTGTAGTAGCAATGCTGCTTATGGTTAAGGCATATTCGGAGCAATGGTTGCTTTGGAACATCTCCAATGCCATCTACTTGATTATGTGGATCAGCCTATTTATTCATGGCGAGCCTCACTCTGGCATGATGGTGCTCATGTGGGTTTTTTATCTAATCAATTCTATTAGAGGCCAGATCTTGTGGAACAAAATGGCTAGAGATTTTGCAGATAAGCAATAACTGTCTCAATAGGAGCATCTTTCAAGATTACTGTTTTGTTTTTATCTAGCAAATAAACTGCTGGTATAGCCCTGATGTTATATAACTTATCAGCTATGACCATATCTTGATCAAAGCCATTATACCAATTTGAAGGATAAATTGATGCATATTCAAACCATTGCGTAAGGTCTGAATCAGGATGAACATTCACAACAGCCAGAAATTTGTTGTTGATAAGATTATCAACTTCATTCAGTGAGCCGATATATTCTATCACTTCTTTACAATTTTCGCAATCAGGGTTTGAAAAGAGCAAAATAGTAAATTGAGCTTGTATGTCAGAAAGCTTCATTTGACGTCCATTTCGCAATGTAAAAAGGAAATCTGTTGCAGTTGTGCCAAGTCTGTTCAGTTTAAGTAATGGCAGTAAGCGCGCTGCTTCAGTTTTCTGCTCTTTACTTGCTAATGGTGAGTTGAGCAACTTTTCCTGCACGGGAATATACATTTCCTCACTTCTGAAAGGAGAATTTGGATCAAAGAGGAAAATGTCGCTGAGAGCAATAACTTCTCTCCAAATATTGCAGTCGGAATGACTTGTTTGAAATGCCTCAGCCTTATCAAGCAAGATTTGCTGCGCCTGCAAAGATTTTGGTACACTGACTGCTGTCAGATATGTTATATATTCCATATAGGCTTGTCTGAAAGCCTCTTTACTAATGCCAAGAAGCAGACTGGTATCAGAAGGATATTCCCTATTCTCACTAAAAAAAGGTTCCCAATAGTGAATAACAATATAATCCAGCTCCTCATCTTGGCCATTTATCATACTGGGCACATTTAGCAGAGGAAAAGGCTGATTCAATGATGCTTTAGGTTTGCAAGATATAGCAAGAACAAAAACAAGAAATATTGAAAGAACTTTTTTCATGATATATAAATTGTGTGACGAAGATAAATATATATATTAGCTGTTCGAAT